>JADZCW010000325.1 GCA_020851395.1 Phycisphaeraceae bacterium | reverse complement strand
GCCCATTGGTTGATCAGGATCGGCAAGTCGCGGTAGCTCTGCACCCACTTGGCGTACATCTCGCCGATGATCGTCTCGCTCGTCGGCCGCACGACCAGCGGCTCCTCGAGCTCACCGGCCGGGACGAGCTTGCCGTCCTTGCCCTGCTGGAGCCGATGGTGCGTGACCACCGCGCACTCCTTGGCGAAGCCCTCGACGTGCTGGGCCTCTTTCTCGAGGTAGCTCTTGGGGATGAACAGGGGGAAGTAGGCGTTGCGATGGCCGGTGGCCTTGAACATGCCGTCGAGAACGCGTTGGATGTTCTCCCAGAGGGCGTAGCCCCAGGGCTTGATGACCATGCAGCCGCGGACGGGAGAATTCTCCGCCAGGTCCGCGGCCTTGATGACCTGCTGGTACCACTCGGGGTAATTCTCGTCGCGCGTGGGGGTGATGGCGGTTTTGGGTTTGGGAGGCATGGTGAAGCGGTGGGGGGGCTAGGGGTTGGGGAAGAGGAATTGGGGGAAAACGGAGAGCGATCAGTACTCACTCACCGGCACGTGTCCCTGCGGGTCCGCGGCGAGCTTGCTGTTCGACGGCTTGGACCCGGCGGCGCCGCGGCCATCGCCGCCCAGGGCGCTGATCGCCTTGATGATCGCGTCGAGGTCGTCGGGCACGGGGATCGGCCGATTCGCCACCTTGCCGTGCGGGTCCTTGCGAGGGGCCTGGTCCTGCACAGCCTTGACGTCGATGCCGGTGTGATACTTGACCGTGGCGTCGGGGTCCTTGAGGACGTGACCTGTCAGGATGCACACCACGCGCTCGCTGGGGCTGATCACGCCCTGCTCGCGGAGCATGTGCGCCCCGGCCACGGAGGCGGCGCTGGCGGGCTCGCAGCCGAAGCCGTAGCGGCCGACGAGAGCCTTGTGCTCGAGGATCACCTCGTCGTCAACCTGGCGGACCACGCCGTTCATGACGTCCAGGGCACGCAGGGCCTTGGGGAGGTTGACGGGTCGGCCGATCTCGATGGCGCTGGCGATCGTCTTGGCGTGTACGCCGGCGGCGTCGAGCTTCTGGTAGTAGTCCTGGACCTTCTTGGAGTCGTAACGGCCACCGTTCCAGCGCAGGCTGTGCTGCTGGACCAGTTCGTAAAGCGGATTCGCCCCCTGGGCCTGGATGATCGCCAGCCGGGGGATCTTCTTGATCAGGCCCAGGCAGTGCAGCTCGCTAAAGGCCTTGCCGAAGGCTGAGCAGTTGCCCAGGTTGCCGCCGGGCACGACGATCCAGTCGGGGACTTCCCAGCCTAGGGCCTCGAGCACGCGGTACATGATCGATTTCTGCCCCTCGAGCCGGAAGGGGTTGACCGAGTTCATCAGGTAGATGCCCAGCTCAGGCCGATCCACCGCCACCTGCCGCACGCGGCGGAGGCAGGCATCGAAGTCGCCCTGGACCTGCAGGGTGTGAGCCCCGTAGTCGAGGGCTTGGGAGAGCTTGCCGTAGGCGATCTTGCCCGAGCCGATGAAGACCACGCCGAGCATCTGCGACAGCGAGGCGTAGAGAGCGAGGCTCGCAGAGGTGTTGCCCGTCGAGGCGCAGGCCACGCGCTTGGCCCCGACCATCCGGGCGTGGGTGAACGCCGCGGTCATGCCGTTGTCCTTGAACGACCCCGACGGGTTGAGCCCCTCGTACTGCAGGAACAGATTCCCTGGGGCCATCCCGATCTGCTTGGCCAGCAGGTTCGCTTCCTGCAGGTTGGTCCGGCCCTCGCCGACGGTGACGATGTCCGCCTCCTGCCGGTAGAAGGGCAGGAGCTCGCGGAACCGCCAGACGCCCGAGAAGTCCAGGGCCCCCTCGCCGTGCTCGCCCTTGGTCATCCAGCGGTGCTCGAAGGCGGCGAAGCTCTTGGGCACGACGGACCGCGACCAGTCGTACTGGATATCCAGCAGGGACGACCGGCCGACCTTGGCGCAGGCTGGGCAGCTCACGAGCGTCTGATCGACGCCGTAGGTCGCGCCGCAGTCGGGGTGGATGCACTTTTGAAAGGCGACGTCCATGGCGGGGGGCTCTCAACCGGGGAAAAGACCAAGTGTATCACCCCAGGCCTGACCCGTCCCGGCCTGGGGGTGGAGTTCCTGCCCCAGCCGAGGTTGACGCGTGGCGGGCGTTCTCACAATGACGTATCCTCACCACCAGGTTCTCGCGTCGGCCCCGATTCTCCGGACCCTCGGAACATGCGCATGATCCTGGCCATCCTCCGCGGCGTCTTCCTGCTGCTGGCCGCCTCCGTGGCGATGCTCTACCTGCTGACCTACCAGGAGCAGGGCGCCGTCCGGATGGGCAATCTCATCCTGATGGCCATCGCCATGCTCGGCGTGGCCAGCCTGATCGTCGCCGGGGACATCCTCACGCCCCGGAAGAAACTTTCCGCGCTGTCAGGCGTCTTCCTGGGCCTGCTGGGCGGCCTGGTCGCGGCCTATGCCCTGAGCCTGGTGGTCGACTTCATCGGCCTGGTGGCCGCGCCGGAACGCGGGGACGAGCGTCAGGCTTTCCTGAACCTGCTCGAGGGCGTCAAGATCTTCATCGGCCTGATCGCCTGTTACGCGGGCATCTCCGTGGTCCTGCAGACCAAGGACGACTTCCGCTTCGTCATTCCGTACGTCGAGTTCGCCAAGCAGATCCGTGGGACGCGTCCCACGGTGCTGGACACGAGCATCTTGATCGACGGCCGGATCCTCGACCTGATCGGCTCGAACATTCTCCAGGGCAGCCTGATCGTGCCGCAGTTCATCCTGACCGAGCTCCAGGCCGTGGCCGACTCGGCCGACAAGCTCAAGCGCGCCCGCGGCCGGCGGGGCCTGGAAGTGCTCCAGAAGCTCCAGAGCAACGGCCGTGTCGAGGTCGCCCTGGACAACTCCGACGCCGAGGGCGCGACTGTCGACCAGAAGCTCGTCTCGCTGGCCCAGCAGCTCCAGGCCCGGGTGATGACCAACGACTTCAACCTGGCCAAGATCGCCGACGTCCGCGGCGTCGAGGTGATCAACCTCAACGAACTGGCCAAGGCCATGCGTCCCGTGGCGCTGCCCGGCGAGACGCTGACGGTGACCGTGGTCAAGCCCGGCGAGGGCCCGGGCCAGGGCGTGGGTTATCTTGAGGACGGCACCATGGTCGTCATCGAGGAGGCCCGCAGCGCCATCGGCAAGCCGGTGGACATCCAGGTCACCAGCAGCATCCAGACCTCGGCCGGGCGGATGATCTTCGGCCGCCGGGCGGATGCGCCGGGTTCTGCGGCTTCCTCTTCACCGCGGCCCAGCACGACCTGATTTCTGTTTGATCACTTCCGGGGGTGGGGGTGTCGATGATCCTGGTGCTCATGGGCGTCAGCGGCTCGGGCAAGAGCGCGGTGGGCGAGAAGCTCTCCTCCGCCCTGGGCTGGCCGCTGGTCGAGGGCGACACTTTTCACCCTCCGGCCAACATCCGCAAGATGTCGGCCGGCACGCCGCTGACGGATGAGGATCGTTGGCCCTGGCTCGACGCCCTGCGCCGGCGGATGGACGAGGCAGTGGCGCATCACCAATCCTTGATCGTCACCTGCTCCGCCCTCAAGCGGGCCTATCGTCTTCGCTTGGGCCTGGCGAGGTCACAGATTCGCGTGATCTACCTGCACGGCCCCGAAGCCGTCCTGCGGCAGCGTATCGAGGATCGCCACGGTCACTTCATGAGGGCCAACATGCTCGCCAGCCAGGTCGCCACGCTCGAACCGCCGGCCGCCGATGAGGCGATCGCCGTCGACGTGACGCCGCCGCTGGACGCGGTGTTCGCGTCGGTCCGCCAGGCGCTTGCCTTGTAGCCGCTACAACGAAGAAGCCCACGTCCGTTGAACGTGGGCCTCGCGTCTTACGATCGATGGTCTAACTCAGCCTCACAGCCCCATCGCCTTGGCCATCGTCGAGCCGATGTCGCCGGGGCTCTGGGCGATGTAGCAGCCGGCCTCCTGGAGGCACTTGAGCTTGGCGTCCGCCCCGCCCTCGCCGCCGGAGATGATGGCGCCGGCGTGACCCATCCGCCGTCCGGGGGGGGCCGACCGGCCGGCGATGAAGGCCGTCACGGGCTTGCGCACATGGGCCTTGATGAACTCGGCCGCCTTCTCCTCGTCGCTGCCGCCGATCTCGCCGATGAGGATGATCCCGTCGGTCTGCGGGTCGGCATTGAACAGCACCAGGCAGTCGACGAAGTTCAGCCCGCGCACCGGGTCGCCGCCGATGCCCACGCAGGTCGTCTGGCCGATGCCGAGGTTCGAGGTCTGCCAGACGGCCTCGTAGGTCAGCGTGCCGGACCGGCTGATGATGCCGACGGCCTTCTTGCTCTCGGCCTTGTCGGCCGGTTTGTGGATGTACCCGGGCATGATGCCGATCTTGCACCCCTTGCCCTTGGGCCCGGGCGTGATGATTCCGGGGCAGTTCGGCCCGATCAAGCGCGGCCCCTTGCCCGCCCCGAGCGCCAGCGTTCGGCGAACGCGCATCATGTCCAACACCGGCACGCCCTCGGTGATGCAGACGATCAGGGCGATGCCCGCGTCGGCCGCCTCGAGGATCGCGTCGGCCGCGAACGGCGGGGGCACGAAGATCATCGTCGCGTCCGCCCCGGTGGCCTTGACGGCCTCGTAGCAGGTGTTGAACACCGGAACGCCGTTGGCGTCCTTCGTCCCGCCCTTGTTGGGCACGACGCCGCCGACGATCTTCGTCCCGTACTCCAGGCAGGCCTTGGTGTGAAAGGAACCGGCGGTGCCCGTGATGCCCTGGCAGATCACCTTGGTGTTGCCGTCAACGAGAATGCTCATGTGCTCGACCTCATCAGGAGAGGATTAAGGTCTATCCCCGACCCCATCCCATCCCTGTGTGCAGACCCACAGAATAGCAGGGAGTTAATTCATCCGCAGGCAGAGGATGCGGCCTGTCATCGGATGGCCTGATTCAGCTATCAACGGCATTTTGCGTCGGCGGCTATAGAAGCGTTGCATATATGAGAAGATCAGTATATCTTATGTCTAGATTATCTGGCGGTTTGGCCGGTTCGCAACGGGGCTACCGCACATCCCCGTCGTCAGCGTGTCGAGTTGTTCGCGCTTCAGGTTCTAGTGGTCTTGGACTGAACGGGCAATTCCGTCAGGAAGCGTCGGCCCATCGGGCGCGGGCCGGCCATGTCGTGATCTGGCGCGTCCGTGACTTGGGGGAGGTGAGGAGAGAAAGGTCATGTCTTATCGTCTCGTCGCACAGCCACCGACACGCTGCCTCTGGATCAGCCTGGCGGTCGTCATCTGCTGGCTGGTTCTGCCGGCAGCGTCAGCCCGTGCCTCGATCCTCAGCGACGGCATCTACCAGCCCGACTGCCAGGGCGGCTGGACCATGCCCTTCGGCGAGGAGACCCTGCACGACAACGACAACCTGCTTCCCGGCGAGAATGTCTCGAACTTCTGGACCGGCACGCCCAACTCCGGCGACGCGCACACCCGCAGCGGCGTCACCGGCCGCGGCTGGTACAACACCAACGAGACCACGATGACCGCCAGCTTCTCCTGGACCATCGCCAACGACCCCGATCCCACCAAGTACAAGCTCGTACGCTTCAAGTTCTGGTGGTACGGCAGCGGCGGGGGGTTGATCGGCCCGCCCGGCGGGGACATGGTCGGCGTCTCGGCCCCGGGCGCCGGCACCACGCTCATCGACCACGTCTGGGAGCCGGTCGAGGCGTCTCCGGGCTGGGAGATCGGCATCTTCCTCTGGAAGATCGAGCCTCAGCCGGCGTTTGAGACCATCACCGTCAACCTCGTCATCGGCCCCGGCGGCACCGCGTTGATTGCCTACCCCAACTACCAGACCAAGTGCGTCCCCGAGCCGGCGACGATGTCCCTGATCGGCCTGGGGCTGACCGCCCTGACCCTGCGCCGCCGGGCGTGAACCATCCACAGCAGGCATGACATGCCGACACATCGAGCAGGCCCCGCGGCCTGCTCTTTATGTTTGCAGCCTTAGCGCCCCGGCACGTCGCCCAGCGTCACCTCGATTGTCGAGCGGATCCCCCCGCGACCTTTCCAGTCCGTCCGCACCACCATCCAGCGCGGCCGCATCGCCTTGGCCAGATCGTCGGCGATCTTGTTCGTCACCGCCTCGTAAAAGATCCCCTCATTCCGGAAGCTCTGATAGTACAGCTTGAGGCTCTTGAGCTCCACGCAGAGCTTGTCCGGCCCGTAGCGCAGGGTCACGGCGCCGAAATCCGGGTGCCCGGTTTTTGGGCAGACGCTGGTGAACTCCTCCGAGACGTGCTCGATCACGTACGGCCGTCCGGGGGTGGGGTTGTCGAAGCACTCGAGCAGGTCCGCGTGGGGCATGGATGATCTCCCGTGTTTTTGGCTTGGCCCATGATACCGCCCTCACCCCCGGCGGTTCGCGCCGTGGTAATCTATGGCCATGTCGCACCGCATCACCGACGCCGAGGTCCGCCACGTCGCCCAGCTCGCCCGGCTCAAGCTCACCGATGACCAGGTCCACCACCACGCCCAGCAACTCTCGGCCATCCTGACCTACGTGTCTAAGCTCAACGAGCTGGACGTCAGCAACGTCGAGCCCATGGCCCACGCCGTAGATATGTCCAACGTCCTGCGTCCCGACGAGCCCCAGCCTGGGTTGCCCAATGACGCCGTCCTGGCCAACGCCCCCGACGCCGAGCCGCCGTTCTTCAAGGTCATTAAGGTACTGGGCGAGGGCTCGGGCGCCTGATTTTTTTTCAACCCTGCATACCTGATCTCCCCATGGACCTGACTCAACTGACGCTTGTCGAACTCCGCGACGCCATCGCCGGCGGCAAGGCCTCGGCCGTCGAGGCCACGCGGGCCTACCTCGATCGCATCGAGAAGCTCGACCCCGAGCTGCACTGCTACCACGCCGTCCTGGCCGATCGGGCGATGGAGAAGGCCAAGGCCGTCGACGCCGGGGCCTTCCGGGGCAAGCCCCTCGCTGGTGTGCCCCTGGCCCTGAAGGACGTGCTCTGCACCGACTACGGCACGACGACGTGCGGCTCGAAGATGCTCGAGCACTACCGCTCGCCCTTCACCGCCACCGCCGTCAAGAAGCTCGAGCAGGCCGGCGCGGTCATCCTGGGCAAGACCAACATGGACGAGTTCGCGATGGGCTCGTCGACGGAGAACTCGGCCTTCGGCGTGACGAAGAATCCTTGGGACAGATCGAGGGTCCCGGGCGGTTCGTCCGGCGGATCGGCCGCGGCGATGGCGGCCGGCCTGTGCGCCGGCGCGCTGGGCACGGACACCGGCGGCTCGATCCGCCAGCCCGCGGCCTACTGCGGGATCGTCGGCTTCAAGCCCACCTACGGCCGGATCAGCCGCTGGGGGCTGGTCGCCTTCGCCAGCAGCCTCGACCAGATCGGCCCCTTTGCCCGCACCGTCGACGATGCGGCCCTGCTCCTGCAAGTCATGGCCGGCCACGACCCCCTGGACTCGACCAGCGCCGACGTCGCCGTCCCCGACTACCTCGCTCAGATCCAACGCCTCTCGGACAAACCCCTCCGCATCGCCCTGGGCAAGCAGTACCTCTCCGACCAGAACGACCCGGCCGTGAATGACGCCGTCCGCAAGGCCGTCGAGATCTTCCGGGGCATGGGGGCGGAGGTTGTCGAGATCGACATGCCTCACACGGCCTACGGCATCCCGACCTACTACCTCGTGGCCACCGCCGAGGCCTCGAGCAACCTCGCCCGCTACGACGGGGTGCACTACGGCCACCGCGCCAAGGACGCCGAGGACCTTGTGGACCTCTACGCCGCCAGCCGGGCCGAGGGGTTTGGGCAGGAGGTTCAGCGGCGCATCATGCTCGGGGCCTACGCCCTGTCGAGCGGGTACTACGACGCGTACTACCTGCGGGCGCTCAAGGTCCGCCGGTTGATCAAGAACGATTTCGACGCCGCCTTCGCCCAGGCCGACGTGCTGATGTGCCCGACGACCACCGGCCCGGCCTTCAAGATCGGCGACAAGGCCGACGACCCCCTGGCGATGTACCTCAACGACGTCTACACCGTCAACGTGAACCTCTCGGGGCTTCCCGGGATCAGCCTGCCCGGCGGGTTTTCCCGTGCCGGTGACGGCGGCGGCCAACTCCCCATCGGCATGCAGTTCATCGGCCCGGCCTTCGAGGAAGCCAGACTCTTGCGCGTGGCCCGCCTTTATGAGCAGGCCACGGGCTATTATCGACAGCGACCGGTGCTCTGACCGTGGGGCACGCATCCTGCGTGCCGTCTGGTGTGTTCAATGACAGTTCGCAGGCACGCAGGATGCGTGCCCTACAGGACAAGCGGGGAACTTCATGGAGGAAGCATGGGCAAGTCCAATGAGAATCTGGTCGTCGGCGTGGACCTGGGCGGCACGAACATCCAGGCCGGGCTGGTCACGGCCAACAACCAGGTCGTCGGCCGGGCCAAGGTCAAGACCAAGGCCGAGACCGGCAAGGACGGCGTGTTCAAACGCGTCGCCCGCGTGATCGCCGACCTGGTGGACCAGGAGAACGTCAGCTGGGACCAGGTCGTGGGCATCGGCATCGGCGCCCCCGGGACGTGCAACATCGAGACGGGGGTGGTGACCAACGCCGTCAACCTCTGCTGGGACCGATTTCCCCTGGGCGACTCGCTCAAGAGCGAGTTCAAGCGTCCGGTGGTCGTCGACAACGACGTGAACGTCGGCACCTGGGGCGAGGTGATCGCCGGCGCCGCCAAAGGCCAGCAGGACGTCCTGGGCGTCTTCGTTGGCACGGGCATCGGAGGTGGGCTTGTGTTAGGCGGCCGGCTCTACCGCGGCCCCGCGATGACCGCCGGCGAGATCGGCCAGACAATCTTGATGCCCGACGGAATTCTTGGTCGGCGCACGCTTGAGAACTTTGCATCTCGCACATCGGTGGTAAACTTGATCCGCGAGCTGATCCTGTCCAACCACAAGACGATCGTTTCGGAGCTTGTGGAGGGGGATCTGGAGCGGGTTCGGTCCAAAGTCCTGGCCGAAGCCCTAAGGGAGAAGGACGAACTGGTCACGGAGGTCGTTAAGCATTCCGCCGGCTATGTCGGGGTCGTCATCGCTAACATGGTGACAATGCTTAGCTTACCTTGCGTCGTGCTGGGAGGAGGATTGGTTGAGGCCTTGGGCGAACCCTACGTGAAGTGGATAAGATCGGCTTTCGCCGAGGCGGTTCACCCCAAGGAACTCACGGACTGCAAAATTTTGCAGGGCAAGCTTTTAGACGATGCCGGAGTCGTCGGTGCCGCAGGGGTGGCACGAAATCGCTTGACTGAGTTATCGATTTTAGTTTAAAATCGTCAGAGCCTCGTCAATAGCCTATCTTGACATCCTAATACCGTCGCGCTACAAAAAAGTGGTGAGCGGAGCCCGGAACGGCCGACGGTGGAGTTTAAGAAAGAGCTTTCTCCCCTCCGCCCCGTTGTCGCCTCGGCGGCAGCG
>JADZCW010000324.1 GCA_020851395.1 Phycisphaeraceae bacterium | reverse complement strand
CCAATCTCGTGCCTACTTCCGGCACCTGCGGCGTGATGGGCACCGCGTCGACGATCGCCTGCGTCCTCGAGTCGCTTGGCGTGATGCCCCCGGGAAGTGCGGCCGTGCCGCAGGTGATGGCTGAGCGATATCGCATCGCCGAGGAGTCGGGCAAGCTGGCGGTGGCGGCGATCAAGTCGAATCTCATGCTGGACAAGATCCTCACCAAGGAGGCTTTCGAGAATGCCCTGCGCGTCCTCCAAGCGGTGGGGGGGTCGACGAACGTCGTGGTGCACCTGATGGCCATCGCGGGGCGATTGGGCCTCCGTCTGACGCTCGACGACCTTGAGCGCGTCAGCGAGACGACGCCCGTGCTGGTGGACCTCAAGCCCTCCGGCCAGGGCTACATGGACGATTTCTTCAGGGCCGGCGGCTTGCCCGTGGTGCTGCATGAGCTCAAGGATTTGCTCCACCTCGACGTCATGACCATCACCGGCCAGACGCTCGGGCAGTGGCTCGATGGGCGCTTTGAATTCCCCGCGTGGCAGTCGATCATCCGTCCCCGGAGGTCTCCCTTGCAGGCGGCAGGGGGGCTCGTCGTGGTCAAGGGCAATCTCGCGCCGCACGGGGCGATCGTCAAGCGAGCCGCGGCGGATCCTCGCCTCCTGAATCACACCGGCCGGGCCGTGGTGTTCAAGGACCTCAAGGACCTGGCCGAACGCGTGGATTCGCCGGACCTGGACATCACGCCCAACGACGTGATGGTGCTCCAAAATGCCGGCCCCAAGGGCGCCCCCGGCATGCCCGAGGCCGGCTGCCTGCCGATCCCCAAGAAGCTCAAGGGCGTCAAGGACATCGTCCGCATCAGCGACGCCCGGATGAGCGGCACGGCCTTCGGCACGGTGGTGCTGCACGTCAGCCCGGAAGCGGCGATTGGCGGTCCCTTGGCCCTGGTGCGCGATGGCGACAAGATCACCCTGAGCGTCGACAAGCGCGAGCTGACGTTGCACGTGGATGAAGCCGAACTCGCCCGCCGGCGTGCGACCTGGAAGGCTCCTGCCGGCCCGCAGCGAGGGTACGACTGGCTCTACCACCAGCACGTCCAGCAAGCTCACCTCGGCGCGGATTTTGATTTCCTTCGCCATCCCTCGATGCATGGTGGCGATGTCGAGTAGGGCATGCATCCTGCATGCCGGTGCATGTGTGTGCGAGGAGTAAAATGCGAGATGGCACGCAGGATGCGTGCCCCACTCGCATGCGGCAGCCTGTTGGATTGGTACGTGAATTTGTTTGACTGCGGTATCCGAATAGTGAGAGAATGGGGGGCACCTGAAAGGACGATCCGTGGTTAAAGAATCGAACGAACCTGAATTCCGTGCATGGCTGAAGCGTTACATGACACGCCTGACCGTTCTGTGCGCGATTGCGATCCCGATTGGTTTCTTGTTCATTAAGAGGCCCGAGACGACGATCATTGTCTCGGGGTTGGGGGCGATCGGAACGATTGTCGGCGTGCGTAAACTTAGTTCGATGCGGGACTGACGCATCACGGCGAGCAGATCGTTCACTGTTCACGCGAGATTGGGGATGCCCGGCCCGACGCTTGAGCTCCAGGAACCCTCCGACCATGTTCATGCGTCACGCTGAATCTCCACGCTCCCGGCGTTCTTAGCGGTCAGGACGCTTCGCAGCTAACCCGCAGGCGTAGCCAAGCGATGTGGGATAGGGATTGGGGTCGGGCACCCTACAGGATGCATTCATTTAGTTCGGTACTTCGGCGAGCTTTTGCGGGTCGGACGTGACCTTGCGGAAGGCCTCGGCGATCTGCTCGAGCAGGGGCGTGACGTCGCGCCACCAGGGGCCGCCGCCCATGATCAGATCCTGCTCGGCGCAGCGTTTCTCCGCCACGGGGCAGAGGCCCTTGGGGTATGGCCGCGCGGCATTCTCCGCCGACGCCGCCCAGGGGTAGCCCTTGCCGAAGATCCACTGCTTGTCCTGGAAGATCGGCCGATGGTAGATCGGGCTGCCGACGTAGCCGGGCCCGATCGGCACGCCCTCGGCCTGCAAGGTTTTGACGAACTGCCAGCGCGTGACCTTGCCGCCGAAGTCCTCGGGGACGAAGGTCCAGGGAATGATGTGCCAAGCCGGATCAAGATCCTTGGGCAGGTCCAGCGGCCGGATGCCCGGGACGCCTTTGAGCAGTTCGCGCAGGCGCTGGGCGTTCTTGCGCCGCCAGCCATTGAGTTCCTCGACGCGGTCCATCTGTTTGACGGCCAGGGCGGCGGTGAAGGCGTTGATGCGGTAGGTATAGATGAGGTTGCTGATCTGCTCACGAACCTCCGGGATCTGGACTTCCTTGTAGGTCCGGGCCGGGTGCATGCCGGCGACCAGGGCCTTTTCGTAGAGCAAGCGGTCGTCGCAGAGGATCATGCCGCCGTCCCCGGCCGCGAGGTTCTTGCCCGAGCCGATGGAGAAGCACGCCAGGTCGCCCTGCGAGCCGACGGGCTTGCCCTTGTAGCGCGAGCCCTGGGCCTGGGCGCAGTCCTCAATCACCAGGAGATTGTGTCTGCGAGCGACGTCCATGATGGCGTCCATGTCAGCCGGCACGCCGAACAGGTGAACCAGCACGATGGCCTTGGTGCGCGGCGTCACCAGGGCCTCGATCTTCCGGGGGTCGATCTGGAGCGTGCGGGGGTCGATGTCCGCAAAGACGGGCACGCCGCCGGCCTGGAGAATGCACGCGACAGTCTGGCCCCAGGAGTAGGGGGTGGTGATAACCTCGTCGCCCATCTCGACGCCCGCGGCCATGGCGGCGATGTGCAGCGCCGGCCCGCCGCCGCAGGTGCCGATGCCGAAGGCGCGGCCCATGGCGTCGGCCAT
>JADZCW010000323.1 GCA_020851395.1 Phycisphaeraceae bacterium | reverse complement strand
TGCTCGGCTCGGGCGTGTCGCCGGGGGTGGTGCTGGCGTTCCTGCTGGCGGGCCCGGCGACGAATCTGGCGACCATCGTCCTGGTGCGGCAGGAGATGGGCTGGCGGGTGGCGGCGGGGTATGTCGGAGCGATCGCGGGGTCGGCCGTGCTGCTGGGGTTGGCCACGGACTTGCTGGTGGGACGGCTGGGCCTGGACGTGGCCGGCCAGGTGGGCGAATGGCGGGATATCGCGCCGGCTTGGCTGGCCTACGGGTGCGCTACGGTCTGGTTGGTGCTGACAGCCCGGTGGGCGTGGCGGCGAGGGAGAAAGTGGCTGCGCGGCTAATGCTGGATGAACGAGACAGGGATCTGGAAGCGGATCGGTACGTTCAGGCCGATGTTGCGCCCGGGCAGCTCCAGGCGAAGGAACGCGGGGTCGCCCTGGGGGGTTTTGAAGACCAGCACGTCGGTCATGGCCAAGTTCGGCCCGATGGTCCACTGATCAAGCCGGCCGCGAGGCCTGACCGCGGCGGTGAAAACAACCCGCTGCAGCGGCTGGTCGTGGTCGTCGCGCAGGTCGGCCATGTCGCTGCCGAGCGAGAGCTCCGAGCCGGCCCAGGTGATGTAGTCGACGCTGGCGTCGGGGTCGAGGTTGGTCACCTCAATCTCCACGCTCAGATACGACCCGGGGGACTGACTGACCATGCCGTCGACGATGTGCTGCAGGGGCACCTGCCCGACACGGACGGAGAGGAGTCTGATGCGGATGTTGTCCAGCTCGACGGGGTCGGACACCGGGGCCCAGTAGACCAGGCCGGGCGGCTTGGGGGACGGCTGGCGGGTGTCGGAAGAGGTCGGCAAGGGCATTGGCCGTGCCGGATCCGACTGATCGCCTCGAGCACCCGTGCCCGCGGGCGTCGGCGCGGGAGCGGGCCTACCGGTGCTGGCGATCAGGGAGGTGATCTCATCGTCCGAATCAGAAGCCGGCGAGGTGGGGGGAATGCTCGCGTAGGTGTGGTTCGGCAACTGGCTCTGGTCGATCAGTTGTGTCCCCAGGGTCGAGGGCTCCGTCGCCGCGTCGCGGCCGACGCGTGCGGCCGCGGGGTAGTTATTCTCGATGGCCAGCGAATGGATCGGCGGGGGCGAGAACGATCCGGGACCGTCCTGCGCCACGCCCCACCACTTGGGGTCCGCGAAATTGCGGACGAACTGGGGGTGGAAAGCGAAGGCCGCGAGCACGAACAGCGTCAGCGAGCCCAGCGCGGTGACAACGGGTCGCCGCGCCAAGTGATGACCGACGATCGAGGCGTTGTGCTTCCACCGTTGACCGGATGAGGGCGAGAGGTGAACCGATGCCTGCTGGAGTTCCGAGGGGTTGAGGTAGTCGCTCAGCGAGCGGTGGTGGTCGCCGGGCCCGCGTCCGTCGGCGAGGCAGATGCCGACGGGGGTGGGATGTGCCGCGCCCTCGACGGCGGGGGGCAGGCCCCGGGGAATGACAAAGCGGCCGGTGCAGTGCACGCACTCACCGACGCGGCCGACGAGCTGTCGGCTGACCTTGTAGCGTTTGCCGCAGAGGGGACAGACCAGGCGCACCATGCCGTTCTGGGGCGGTGCGATCGGCCGTCCCGAGTCAGGCGGCGGGGGCAGGGTCGGAGCACTCATACGTAACCATCACCCGCGGGCAAGGCAGGCCCTCCGCGGAGCGTTGGAAACCGGATCGGTGCGTGTTGACGGGGGTATTTTACCACAATTCCCCGCCATCGGCGCACGAAAAAGGCGCATCGCTCAGAATAGATGATCGGCCGCGAAGAGGGATGACTTGATGAGGGGTCCGAGAACACCGAGCCGAATCATCAACAAAGCCGGCCGCATAAACCATTGAGCGTCTCGAGCAACTGGCGGGGCACGGGGCCGGACGAGGCGGTCAGGTGCTGGTGCAGGGCGCGGGCCGCGTCGGAGAGGCAGGGGTAGCCGAAGCAGGCGCCGGTCTCGAGGATGCCCTTGCAGAGCCAGGTGGCGGCCTTGATGTCGTTCTGCTCGATCGCCTGCTCGAGCGAGCGCAGGATCTGCTTGACCTGGGGAACATACCAATCGAGCAAGGCCTTGGAGCCGGGCTGGTGCGTGAGGGTGCTCTTGATCGGATCGGCGACCTTGGGCGAGGACGGCGCCATGGCGGTCTCAAGCGCCCTGAAGAGTTCGTCGCGTTCGAAGGGCTTGACCAGGCTGGTGACCGAGCCGGGGATCGAGGGAGGGACGGACCGACCGGCGCCCACCAGGGCCAGGATCGGGCCGGTATGGCCCGCGGCGCGAACGGCCGCGAGCAGGTCCACATTGCCGCAGTGTGTGAGCTGGTCGTCGCAGATCACCAGGTCCACCGCCTGGTCGTGCAGATGGTCGGTGACCTGGTTGATGTTCGTGGCCGTGCGCAGCTTCAGGCCCGTCGAGCCCAGGTGATGGCGGAGGATGCGCAGGATCAACTCCTGATCTCCGATGATCAGGACTTGGCCGACGAGCTGGCTCGGTTCGGTGGAGTGATCGATGTGGGCCGAGCCGTCGAGGTCCAGGTGCACGACGGTCTGGTGCATGTCCCGCGACTGGTGTCGGCAGCCGGCGACTCGGCCGGTCAGGGTGATGTGCTCTGCCTCGCCATCAAGCGGGACGATCAGACGACAGAGCGTGTCCTGGTGCAGGTACCCGCGGTGGCTGAGCACGACGTCCCGGCCGGTGACGCTGATGATCCTCGCCACGCGCCGCGAGTAGCCGCCGCCGGGGTGCTCAACCTCCAGCGGCACGTCGCGCATGCCCGGCGTGATCCGCGCACCACCGACCTGCAGTGAGCATTCGCTCTCGGGTAACGTCGGGCTTGGCGCTTTGGAAGTCATGACATCCCCTGCATCGTCACCCGGCCCAGCCCCCACGGCCCACCCCATCGCGGCTCGGATTAATCTCGGGCATGCGCTGTTGCGGTTGTGAGGACGGTATCATCATGCATGCCCATGGATGGGTTCGGTCGATATCTATCGATGGAGGCTCCGAGGGTCAGATCGGCCGGGTGCGTGGCGAAGATCGGCCCAACACTCAGAGCGGCAGGAAATTCAGCAGTTCTTCTGAGCCGGGCAGGATTCCGTGAATAATCGGTGATAGACTGATAGTCGATAAGAGCCATGGCCGGGGGTTGGCGGGTCACCGCCAGAGGCATGCGCGCATATCAGGCTTTATTTGTAGGAGTAAACGCTGACGCCTCCGGGCATAAATGCTGATTATTTTATTTTTGTTGCATGATAAGCCTTATCACTCGATGATCCGCTCGGGATTGTCGAAGGATCAAGCGTCCGTGACACCGCCGGGGTACTGAAATTTGCTTCCGACGCGCCATGCCGGTGGCGCGCCCTGGGGGTCTTGTCATGCACGATCTTGATTCGCTAACGCCTCGTGAAAAGGAAATTTTGGGACTGATCGGCCAAGGCCTGCCCTCGCAGGAGATCGCCAATCGGCTGCACCGGAGCCTCAAGACCATCCAGAGCCACCGGTTGGCGATCGGACGCAAGCTCGGACTGCACAACAGGGTCGAGTTGGCGCGCCTGGCGATCCGATACGGCTTGGCGCCGCTCTCGAGCCCGTCGCCCGCGGCGGACCTCGAACGCGTGCTGGCGGTGTCGGCGGGCATCGAGTTCCTGCGGGCGCTCGTCCGCGGGCTGACGGAGATGCTCGAGGTCCGGGCCGCCCTCGTCGGCGAACTGCTGTCCGACCATCCGCGCAGCGTGGGTATGCTCGCGGTCTGGCCGCAGGCGAGTGCCGCCATCGAACGTGTGCCGCTGGCCGGCTCGGTGCTGACCGAGATCCTCAGCCACCGGGCCTGGATCCAGCCCGAGCAGGCCCACCGTCGCTACCCGCAGGACGCGCTGATCCAGGCCGTCCAGGCCCAGTGCGTGGCCGGCGTCACCCTGCACGACACCGCCCGGACACCCATCGGCGTGCTGGTTTTAATGCATGATCAGCCGGTGCCGGATCACGCCGACCTGCTGACGAGCCTCAGCCGCTTCGCCCCGCGGGCCGGCTTGGAGGTCGAACGCATCGTCGGAGAGCGATTGATCCGGCGGATCTACATGCGACTCAAGTCCCCGACACGGGACGTGCCCCAGAGCCTGCTTGAGATCGTCCGCGGGATCGACAGCGTGGTCGGCCAGTCGCCTGCCTTCACCGGAGAGTCGGTGTCGATCAGCTATCCACGTTCTCACACGGCGCTGTAACAAAAATAAAAAACGCCCCTGAAACGGGGCGTTTTTTAATCTTTGTGGTGGCCCTGAGCGGACCATCTTTCCTTAGTTCTTCGACCCACCCGGCTCGAGCTCGCCCAGGAGCTGAGCCACCAGGCGCGACTCGCCGATGGTGGTCGTGATCTGGTCGGGCGTCTGGGCGCCAGCGGCCTCGGCGAGCACGGCCGCGGCCTGCAGGTCCTGCTCGCGGCTGGGGGCTTCGGCGGCCGGTGGCTCGGCGAGCTTGACGACCCGCGCCTGGACGTAGGGCTTAAAGCCCGTGCCGGCCGGGATCAGGTGGCCGAGCAGCACGTTCTCCTTCAGGCCCAGGAGCTTGTCCATGCGGGCGGCCAGGGCGGCCTCGGTCAGCACCTTGGTCGTTTCCTGGAACGACGCGCCCGAGAGGAACGACTCGCTCTGGAGGCTGGCCTTGGTGATGCCCAGGAGCAGCGTCTTGCCCGTGGCGGGACGCGGCCGGATGAGCTTGGCGGGCGCCTTGCCGTCGGCCTCGGCCTTGGCGTTGGCCTCGCGGGCCTCGGCCTTGGTCACCAGGGCGCCGACGGGCAGCGTCGTGTCGCCGGACTCCTTGACCTTGGCCATGTTGGCGATCGCGTCGTTGG
>JADZCW010000322.1 GCA_020851395.1 Phycisphaeraceae bacterium | reverse complement strand
GGGAGAGGAAGCTGTCATGCTTCTCGGCGGTGATGCCGGTCAGGGGGTAGAAGACGTGGGCGTAGTGGGTGGCGCCCTTCTCGATGGCCCAGGCCTTCATGGCGTTGGCCACGGCGTCGGCCACGGCGACGTCGAGCTTCTCGCCGTTCTCGATCGTCCGCTTGAGGGACTTGAAGACCGCCTTGGGCAGCCGCTGCTCCATCACAGCCAGGCTGAAGACGTTGGACCCGAACAGCTCACCCGTGGGAGTCTGGGCGAAGTTCAGGGGGGGCGTCTGGGGTTTGTAGTTCGTGACGGCCGAGATGGCTAAGTTCCGTGCGTTGCTGCCGCTCATGGGGGATCCGCTCCTCGCGAAAGAAGTTGGGGGTTGTTCGGGGAACCTGTCGGCAAAACAGGTTGGGAGTCAGTGCAACATTCGTACCAGTTGGCCGGTATGGGCTGCCGTCAGGTCGGACCATTTCGATCGCCCGACCGCCACGGCTTCGATTACATCAGGGCCGGCCCAAGACAGGGCCGCTACTGTAGCGTCGTCCCTGACCACTAGCCAACGGTCAGGCGCTAAATACCCTTGTTTTCACGCCTCTGATCGCGGGTTGCCCTCTTGTCCGACAAGCAACACGTCGTGTCCACCGCCCTCCGAGCACCGCTGGACGACAAATTAATCCTTGCCTGTTGGCTGCGACATCAAAAAGCAGCGGGCTTCCTGTCGCGCCCTAAATAGGCAGCAATCTTCCCGGCCTTCCGACGACGCCTGTTTTTTGTGCACGTCCAAGTGGTCGAGAACCACCTGAAATCACTCGTCATGGCGATGGTTGCGGCGACTCGAGGGAGCGGAGCGTCTCCTGCAACTCGGTCACCGCTAGGAGCGTCATGGCCGTCGGAGCGGTGCTCAAACGGTTGTCCCACAAGGCCGGCCGAACACCCCCGAGCACGTCCTGCGGGCTGCGCACGTAGTAGAGGCTCTGCTCAGCGAACATCAGCTGGCCGAGGAACCGCGCCGCCAGCCCACACCCGAGAACCCATCGCGGCTGCTCGTCGGCCGACACCACGCCGGGCTGCCGCAGCGCCAGACTCAGGAATGCCAGCACGTTGGCCGATCGCCAGTCCGGCGTCGGCGCCCACTCCGAGGGATCCTGCCCAGGCGGCATCGGATCGAACCCCCCCACCACGTCGGCCGGACCGAACGCCGGCTGCGTCACCACCTGCGCCTCCAGCATCGACACGCCCAGCGATGCGAACTGATCCACGTCCGGGCCACCCGGCTGCGTCGCCGCGGCGTCGCCGGCATCCAATCCCGTCGCACGCCGGTCAACCTCCATCATCGCCCACCACGGCATGGCCGGCACGATCCTGCCTGGCGTGAGCATCGACTCGAGGTGCATCCGGTTCATCCGCACCGCCTCGGCCGCGACGGGGTCGCGGTTGAGCCGGTGCACCGCCATCAGCGCCGCGTCGATCAGCGCCTGCGTCGGCAGATTCAGCGGCCTGGCGTCGGGCTGGTTCGAGAGCCGGTACTGCCCGTCCTGCCCCTGAAGGTCCAGCAGGCGCGCGACGTTCTGGTCTCGCTCGGCCTTGCGGGACTCGGCGTCGGGCATGTGGACGAGCGTCAGCACGAGCAGCGCCCTGGCCGCCGGCTCGGCGCCCGCGTCGCGCGGCAGCAGCGTGGTGACCAGACGTCGTACGGCCGACTGCGCCGCCCTGAGCACCGCCGCGCTGCGCGGCCCGTGGGGCTCGAAGCGCGACAGATACTCCGCCCGCCGCGCCAGCACGTAGGCCGCCAACGCGTCGTCCTGGAGCGTCGGCCGCTCGCCGTCGAACTGATCGCTCGAGGGCAGGTAAGTTCCCGCGAAACCGCCGTCATCTGCCTGCCGGCGGAGCAGGTGATCGGTCATCGCCTCGGCCATCGACGCCAGCTTCGGGCCGTCGACGCTCGTCGTCGGCAGCAGCGTGTTGCCGCGCACCAGCACCACCGCGGGCTGATCCGGTGAATAGCGTGCCGCGTGCAGCACCTCGAACCGCCGCACGTCAGGCCCTCCGGCCCGGCCGATCTTGGGCACGAGCTTGAGCACCTCGCCCGCGCTGATTCCCCCGGCCGAGAGCAGGCCCATGAGCTGGCTCGTCGGCGCGATGTTCCCCGCCAGCGCCGTCGCGGGCCAGACCAGCGACGCCTCGCCCGCGGGCTTGGACGCATCGGGCGCCAGCAGGAGACCGTGATAGCCCGGGGCGAAGCGATGATAGATCGCCCCCTCCGGCTCACTGGCCGCAACGTGGATCGCCGTCGACTGATATCCGATCTGCACGTCGGCCAGCAGAGGCCGGATGTTCGCCAGCGTCCAGGGCTGCGGATGATCCTCGCCGCCGGCGCGGACCGCGGCCCGATGGTTGCGGTCGTCGAGGTTGGTCTGCACCTGGGCCAGGGCCTTGTCCGTCGCCCGGTGCAGCAGGTCGGTCAGGTCCACGGTCTGCGCGAGCAGGCGAGACGTGTCGCTCGTGTCGAGCACCACGTCGCCCACGCCCATCGTCCTGCCTAACCAGCGGAGCGTCACCCGCACGCCCAGCACGTTGGAGACGGGCATGGGCTCGATGTCGGCCGGCGGGGGCGTCGAGGGCTCGGTCGCCGCCAGGGCGGCATGACTCACCCACGCCTCGACCATCCGCTGGCCGCGCTGGGCATGGAACCAATCCACCCGCGGGGCGGTGATCGCCGGGACGGCCGGCTCGGTTGCTGATTCCGCACCCTGGCCAAGGGCCGTGGACGCCGCGATCACCACCGCCAGGCCCAAAACCAGCGCTCCCCGGACACCACAAGCCCTGTGGCGTGCGGGCAACATCCGGTGC
>JADZCW010000321.1 GCA_020851395.1 Phycisphaeraceae bacterium | reverse complement strand
TTGGCCGAGCGGGGAGCTTCTACGCGAGATGGAGGTCGATCCGGAGGAGGATGATCTCCTGGGCTTGCACTGGGGCACGCCGCTGACCGAGCGGAGCGTCGAGGCTCCGCCGGACATGCCGGACCACGTGTATCTGTTCCGGGGACCGATCCTGGAGTACGCGGGGGACGACGACCGGGAGCTTGATGAGCAGATCCGCATCACGCTGCTGCACGAGATCGGGCATCACTTCGGATTGGATGAAGACGACCTGGACCGTCTGGGTTACGCGTGATGCGCTTAAGGTTGCGGCGAGGTCTTGAGGTAACGATCGAAGAATTCGAGTAAACGCTGGCGTGCCTCGGGGCCGCTGGCAAAGGCCTCGCGCGGCGTGCCATGGCCCGCCCCGGGGAGTTCGACGAGCGTGGCCGTAGCGCCGGCGGCTGTGAGTTTTTCGTAGAGGGAGCGGCTCTGCTCGACGGCGACCTGGGGGTCGTCCACGCCGTGAACGATGAGGAAGGGAGCGGCCTTGGCGGTGGCGTAGGTCACCGGACTGGCGATGCGTGCCAGGTTGAGATTCCGCTCCAGCGGGCCGCCGAGCAGGTTGCCGACGAACATGCGCGTCATCGGGGGGACCTTCTCGGCCGGGAGGGTGTCGAACAGGGGCAGGTCGGCCGGGCCGAAGAGGTCCGCCACGGCCTGGACGTCGCTGCGCTGGTCGAGGTTGTCGCCCTGCCCCTCCATGTCAGGCATGCCGATCGTTACGCCCAGCATCGCCGCGAGATGGCCCCCGGAGGAGGCGCCGATCACGCCGACGCGATTGGGGTCGAGGTGATACTCCTCGGCATGGGTACGCAGCCAGCGGATGGCCGCTTTGACGTCATGGAGCTGGGCGGGATAGGGAGATTCCTGGCCGAAGCGGTACTCGATGCTGGCCAAGGCGTAGCCCTCGCCGGTGATCCAGGGAGTCATGACGTAGGACTTCGAGCCCTGCGCCCAACCGCCGCCGTGGATGTTCAGGATCACGGGGACGGGCTGTGTCCTAGACTCCGGCGGGAGGTAGAGGTCCATTAAGAGATCGACCGGGCCGTGGTTCGTCTCGGCCGTGCGGTAGATGAGGTTGCGCTGCACCGTCACACCGTCGGGCACGCGCGGCTTGGCGTTGTCGTACTGGTCGACGGCCAGGGGCTGGCGACGGCCGTGGCGGTAGGGGTAAGGCTCGGTCTGCGTGGTCGGCGTTGTCGCCGGCTGCGTGTCGGCGTGTAGTTTGAGGTAGGCGTCGAAGAATGAGACGACTCGCTGTCGTGCCTCGCGGCTCTGGATGAAGGCATCGGCCGGGTCGCCGTGCCCGCCGCCGGGGATCTCGACATAGGTCGACGGCACGCCGGCCTCTTGCAGCGCGGCATAGAGACGTTGGCTCTGTTCGACGGGGACGACGGGGTCTTTGTCGCCATGGACGATGAGGAAGGGAGGATCATCCGGCGTGACGTAGCTGATCGGGCCGGCCTGGATGGTTGTGCCCAGGTGCTCGGGGATCGGCCCGCCGAGGAGTCTCTCAACGGCGTCGCGAGTGATCGGGCCGGGGTAGCCCTTCTGAAGGAAAAGCTGAAAGATCGCCGGGCCGAAGAAGTCGCAGACGGCCGCGACATGGTCGGACTGTTGGAGGTTCGGATCGGCTGGATCGTCGAGTTCCGTGACGCCTGCGGAGAGCCCCAGGAGGGCCGCGAGGTGCGCGCCGGCGGACACGCCCGCGGCGCCGATGCGGTCGGGGTCAATGCCCAACGCGTCGGCGTGGGCGCGGATCCAGCGCAGGGCAGCTCGGACATCCTGGATCTGGGCGGGGAAGACGGCCTCGTGGCTGAGGCGATAGTCGATGGTGGCCACGGCATAGCCCCGCCGGACGAGCCAGATCATGCCCGGCTGGTGACGCGTGCCTTCCTTCCAGCCGCCGCCGTGCATGTAGAGGATCAGGGGATATTGCTCACCTTCCGGGGGCGGGGCCTCGGGGAGGTAGACGTCCATCAGGAGGTCGACCGGGCCGTGCGTTGTCGGGGCGGTGCGGTAGTGGAGGTTGGGCAGGCGGCGGATGCCGGGAACCAGAGGAGGGGCCTGGGCCTCTTCGGGCAGCACGCTGGCGGGTTGGACCTGACGCTCGGGTGGGGGATAGACAGGGGCGAGCGGGTCGGCCGCATTGCTGGGCATCGCGGACTCCGTGGTGGTGTTCTGGGCGTGGCAAGTGTGTGTGGGAATCGCCAGCAGCAACCCCAGGCACGCCCACAGGATTCTTAGTGAGAATCGATGGCTCATGGCCTTCCCCTTTACTTGCCGGAAGATCGAGAATGGGAACGGATGCTCAGCTGGCCAGCTTGACCCGGATGGTCTGGATGGTTCGGGGCGCCAGGTCGAACTCCACCATAGCATCTTGCACGGCCAGGGGCGTGGTCGGGTTCTCCAGCGTGTCGCAGAGCCAGGCGGCGGCGATGGCGCGGCCGGGCAGTGCGATGGTCGCCTTGCTCGGTTGGGTCGTCACGTTGATGCAGCGGAGCATGATGTCGCGGTCATCGCGCGAGGGGGCGACACTGAGCGTGAGAATGCCTGGGCCGTGGACTTCGGCGAGTTGTCCCGCGCCGTCGCCCACGTCGGAGAGGATCGGATGGACCTCGATCGGCTGGACAGCCGCGACGCCGAGATGGGCCGACGCGGCGGGGTCGAAACGCCGGTGCGTGGTCAGCTCGTAGGCGAGTCGGCAGTCGCCCGGCTGCGAGGCGCGGAAGTTGGTCGACCAGTAATTGTTCATCGGCCAGGCCAGGAGCAGGCAGCGGTCACGGTCGACCTTGCCGGCCCGGTTGCGGCCGAAGTTGAAGCCGCCGATCTGGACCATCGGAGCGTCGGGGCAGGCGAGCGTGGCGGCGTGCTTGCCATTGTGCATGGTGACGTACTGGCCGACGGTCACCCAGTCGCGGCTGACCCCCGGAAGTTGATCTTTGTCGAATTCCACCGGGACGTCGGCGGTGTCGAAGTGGGCGGTCCAACCAGGGAGGTTCAGGGGCAGGGCGAAGTAGGCGCTCTCGGGCTGGCGATATTCCTGTTTCTCGATGAGCACTTCCATCGTGACCGTCGGGCGGTGGGGGTGGAGGATGAAGGTCTGGCGAAGCTCGACGCAGCCGGGAGCTTCCCAGGCCAGTTCGAGCTTGGGGCCGCGTGGGGACATCAGCGTCTTGCAGCTAAGAAGTTTCGATGGGCCCTGGCGGACGGCGGGCCAGTCGGTGAACCAGTTCGTCACGTCGGCGTCGAGGTCGGCGTAGGCGTTGTCGAAGAACTGGTCACGGGCTCGCTTGCCGGCCGCGACAGTCTTGGCCACGAGGGTGTGCTCCATCGCCTCGTGCATGTAGCCCAGGAAAGGCCACTCGCCGGCGGCGTCGACGACCTGCCACTGCTGGGCCTTGTCGAGCAGGCTGGTGATCCTGCCCGTGGCGGGGTTAAAGGACAGACGCATCGCCGGCGATTCGAGGTAGTCATCGCCGGTGGCGCAGCCCTCGGGGGCGGGTGCTGGATGGTCGGCGAGTTCCTTCAGGGGGACGATCTTGTAGCCGAAGGCGGGCAGGTCGACGGCGGCGAGGAAGCTGCCCTCATCTGTCAAGAGTTCGCGGCCGTACTCGATGCCCAGGCAGGTGCCCGAGAGGTGCTGGTACTCGTTCTTGATCCACGCCCCGGGAAGGCGGACGACTTCCTTGCGGGGAATCGGCGTGGGATTGACGAACAGAACGCCCTTGACGCCCCGGCCGAAGAGGGGGTTGCCCGCGATGCGCTCGAGTTCGTCGCGGAGGACCATGCCGGTAAGGGTGCGGGCGACGGCGGCGATGTTGGCCTTGTAGTGCCACTGCTCAGCGACCACGCTCGGGACGCGCGAGTGCATGGAGTTGGCGCAGCCCCAGGTGTGCTCGTCGAAGAGCAAGAGCTGCTCGAAGGCCTGGTCGCTGTTGGCGTTGGCTTCGTCGCGCGTGGGCCAGTGGCCGGTGTAGGGCTGATGTCCCGGCCAGACGTGTAGCGGTTTCGCCGTGCGGAGTAGTTGGGCGCTCTGCCATCTCGCCTTGGCCCGGCGGGAGAGCGAGACCTCCAGGGCGGTGCTGCCGGAGCCGAAGTTCCAGTAGTCGGTCCAGTCGCCGGCGTGCTCGACCAGTTCGCCAGGGGCGAGGGAGTCGAGCTTCTGCAGGAGCATCTCGGGCGTGATGGTGACGATGCGGGGCGTGCGGCCCTCGCGGTTCCACTGGCGGATGAGGTCGAACATCTGCGGGAAGGGGGGGTTGTTGTCGCCCTGGGCGCCGTGGTGGGTGGCGGTGAGGTAGGCCCAGGTCCAGGGCCAGCGTTTGGTCTCAAGGCGTCGCAAATACTTGGCGATGCCCTCGGCCATGGCGTCGATCGAGCCGCGCTCGGCCCGGGTCTCGCGGTCGAAGGCGCCGTAGTGCTCGCCGCTCATCACGGGGATGGTCCGGCCGGCGGGGGTCTTCCAGAGGAAGGGCAGGGGGCGGTGCAACGGGTAGCCGCCGAAGCCGATGTTGATGCCCATGATCAGGCCACGCACGCCGGCGTCCAGGAGCAGGTCGGCCACCGGCCAGGGCAGGCCGTTGACATCGTGGTTGATCGCCGAGGAAATGGGCACGCCCAGGCGATCGCGCAGCTCGGTGAGGGGGTAGAGGCCGCGGGCGAGTTCGTCGGCGGAGCAGAGGGGGGTGAGGTTGTAGGGCAGGGCGGCGACGCTGAGCTGGCCGCGGGCGGCGGCGGCGCGAAAGCGGTCGACCTGGCGTGCCGGGGCATGCCCGAGCCAGTGCATGACCGGGGCGGTGACCTCGCAGGTCCAGCGGGCTTGGCTCTCGGCGGGCCAATCGGCGGTGTGGTCGGCCAGGTCGATGGCCTGATCGATGTAGCGGCGCGAGAGCTCCCAGAACATCGGCTGCGGGTGGGTGTAGCCAACGTCGGTGTGGGTGTGATGCAGGACGAGGATTTCTTCGATGGGCATGGTGGGAAATCGCCTTGTGTTGCCCCCGTGTGGGAAGGGCAGATTATCGCAGACTCGGTGAGTTGTGCAGGGCCAACTAAAAAACCGCCGGCCAAGGGGTCGGCGGCAAGGTTGTGACGGTTGTGTCCGAGCCGGTCAGGCGATCGGGATCTCGACGGCGGGCCGCTTGGCGTTCATGAAGCGTCGGCTGATCGCCAGGGTGGCGAGCAGACTCAGGCCCATCCAGGCGCTGGCGGGCAACGGGACGTAGGGCTGGACCTCGACCTCCTGCGAGCCGAACTGCTGATTGACCTCGACGAGTGCTCCGGCGACGAGGATCTTGGCGTTGAGGATACTGATGTAGAAGTCGCGTTCGCCGCTGTTGTCCAGGCCGAAGCCGCTGCTGTCCTTGGCGCGGGCCTTGAAGGTGAACTCGTCGAGGACGAAGGCGGCGGTGTTGGCGGGGACCGCGCCGCCCGTGTGGGTGACATTGAAGGTCTGATTGTGCAGGTTGCCGCCCGGATTGGGGTTGCCGTTCTCGTCCGTGCCGAACTTGCCGTTGGGGTCGAGGTTGGCATTGATGAACTCGAGCTCGACGCGGTCGTAGGTGACCTGGTACTTGAACTCCTGGAGCGGGCCGGCCAGGCCGTTGGTGTCGATCATCACCTTGAAGGTGATCAGGTCGCCCGGATGCATGAAGATGT
>JADZCW010000320.1 GCA_020851395.1 Phycisphaeraceae bacterium | reverse complement strand
GCCGTCAGCACGTACTTGTCCGCCACGAACGGGTACTGGTGGATCGACAGGGCCGTGATCTCCAGCTCGCCGCGCTCGGAGCGCTCGTTGAGCGACTGGATGTCCTCGAGCACGTGGACGAACTCGTAGCCGCGCGTGTCGATCCGCGGCCGATAGCGCGTGCCGTCCGGCCCGGTGAAATTCGCCAGCGGGTACCACATGAACGCGTCGTCGGGATCCGGCGAATGACCCAGTCGGATCGTCTTGGCCACGGCGACCGCCTTTCCCATGCCTCGTGAATCAGCCAATGCTCACTCCCCGTCGTCGCGCTGCAGCTTGAATGACCGCCGGACGATCCGCTCGATCAGCCGGCGCTCGAGCCTCTCGTCACGCTCAATGGCCAGCCAGTAGCGTTCATCGATCCCGCGCCGCTCCCACTCCTGCGGATGCCCCCGCAGCGTGCCGAGCGGCTGATCCGACGCCCCCGTCACGAAGGCGTCCGGCCGCTGGAGCCGTTCGATCATCACCTCGACGCGCAGTTGATAAGGGCCTGTCCCCGGCCCCGTCCTCTCGCCCTCCGCAACAGCCGCCCGGGCGGCGTCGGCCGGCTCGAGGAACACCTGCACCGTCCGGCGCTGAAGGTTCGTTGTGCTCTGTGCCGCCTGGCCCATCGTCGAGTTCACCGGCTTCCAGAACTCGAACATCGTCGGCGAGGTCAGCGGCCGCGTGCTGATCTGGCCGAACCGGTAGTCCTGACGCTCGACCACGAAGCCCAGGTTCCGCAGCTCCAGCACCGACGCCTCGAAGAGCCGGGAATACTCCCGCGCGTCGACCGGCAGCGGATTGACCGCCGTCTTCGCCGCCCGATGGCACCCCCCCACGCCCAGCGTCAGACCCAGCAGCAGCGCCGCCGCGGCCAGGTGGAGATTTCGATGCCGTGACCTGCCCTTCATGTCGCGCAGTCTAGCCGCCCGGCTCCACCAACCGCAAGCCGATCCCTTCCTAAACCACCCGAGCCTCTCGCCCGTCCCAGGCTGTCAAGATCTGCCGCCTGTCCCGTCTGGACAAGTTATTTCCCGCCCATTTTCAGCCGATGCAGACCCTGGCGTGCGGCACGCAAAGCCTCGGACACGCCACGCCCACACCATGCCCGATAATAACCTTCCCAATCTCCTGCTGGTCGAATCCGACGCCGATGTCGGCACCCAAATGGCCGACGCCCTCCAGCGGCACTTCGGCCTGCGCTCCGTCACCCGTTGCGGCAGCCTCTCCGACGCCCTGACCGTCGACCTGACGCGCATCGACATCGCCCTGACCGAGCTCGAGCTCACCGACGGCTCGGGGCTGGACCTCCTGCGCCTGCTGCTGGACTGCAAGCCCGAGCTGCCGGTGATCATCGTCACCAACCAGCGCCGGGCCGAGCACGCCCTGCAGGCCATCCGCATGGGCGCTTCGGACTACCTCGTCAAGGCCGGCGACTACCTCTTCGCCCTGCCCGTCATCGTCGAAAAAACCCTGGTGGTCTGGCGGACCAAGCAGGAGAACGTCCGCCTCCAGGCCCAGCTCGCCTCCACGCTCACCGCCCTGAGAATGAAGAACCGCCAGCTCGAGGAGGCCGTCAAGAAGCTCGAGACCATGGCCGCCACCGATCCCCTGACGGGCCTGGCCAATCGTCGGTCCTTCAACCAGTTCCTCGAACGCGCCTTCGCCGAGGCCAGCCGCTACGGCCACGACCTCGCCGCGATCATGATCGACCTCGACGGCTTCAAACTCTGCAACGACAAGCTCGGCCACCAGAAGGGCGACGAGGTGCTCCAACGCACCGCCCGCGTCCTCGAGGCCAACTGTCGCCGCAGCGACGTCGCCGGCCGGCTCGGCGGCGACGAGTTCGTCGTCCTGCTGCCCCAGACCGGCTTGGACCGCGCCCAAACCGTCGCCCAGCGTATCGGCGAGGAAATGTCCTTCTGCACCGCCGACCTGCGCCAGCAGCTCGCCGCCCACCTGCCCGAGGGCCTTGGCCTGAGCATGGGCGTCGCCACCCTGCGCCACAGCCGCCCGGCCACCGCCGACGAGCTGATCGCCCAGGCCGACCAGGCCCTCTATCGCGCAAAATCCGCTGGGAAGGGCCGCCACCTGATCTTCGACGCCCCGCCGCGAAATGCTCCCGCGGCGACTCGGGCATGATTCACCCTCCGCCCACGTCATCATCAAACCGGCAAGCCGTGCAAGGACCTGACGACTCGCGGCCACAGTTGTAGGGCACGCATCCTGCGTGCCATTCCACAAACAGAAAACCAGATCGCGGCACGCAGGATGCGTGCCCTACGTCTCGACATCACGACTTATGACCCGCACCCCCGCTCAGATCGCCCACCAGATCAAGAACAACTGCAGCGCCAAGAGCGCCGTCACGATCGCACCGATGCGGATCGCCCTCGCCCAGCGATCATCCCGCTCGGACGACTGCCGTCCCATCGGCTGACGCACCAGCGCCAACTGTTCGAGCGCCGCATCGGGACACTCGTCCCCCGCCAACCCCCGGCGGGCCCGGTCCTGCACGATGGCGATGATCAGGTTGCACTCGAAGCTCGACAGACCCATCACCCGCGCCAGCTTCTGCAGCGTCCGACGGTGCTCCGGCCGCAGGATCGGCCCCTCCATCAACGCTGTCGCC
Organism: Phycisphaeraceae bacterium; assembly: GCA_020851395.1. GTDB lineage: Bacteria > Planctomycetota > Phycisphaerae > Phycisphaerales > Phycisphaeraceae > JADZCW01. The sequence goes on along the minus strand of JADZCW010000320.1, from coordinate 7,017 downwards.
CGCATGGCCAGCACCCAGCGCGGGTCGGTCGCCTCCGTGATCGGTTTGCCCCGACGCAGCGGCTGCAACGGCTTCTTGCGCGGCTCGGGCTCGACGCTCACCAGCCGCAGGGCCGGATGATCTCCCTCAGCCGAGGCCGGCCAAGACGTCGACGACCACGCAGACCCGGACTCCGTCCCCGAGCCGCGACGTGTGGATTGCACCGCCTCGGGTCGGAACCACCGGTCGGCGCCCGCGTCCGCAATCTCCAACGGTTTTGATGGCTTGTCTTGTTCCACGACTCTTCCCAAGAAGCAAGCTCGAATGGTTATCCCCTGTGCCCCTGTTAACCATATCACCGGTTGCGCTTCTGCCCAGTGAAAAGACCCATCCGCCGCTAAGACCCGCGATTTAGCCGCAATAACCCACACCCCCCACCTCCTTTATGCCGTCCGACAACGGTCTGCCGCGCATACCCCGTCCCCGTGAATCGCCCAACCATCGACAGGGCAACGATCAGGAATCGAGTTTTATTCCGGAATGATTTGTGGGCCGGCCCGGGAAGATTAAACTCACGTCGGCGACCGCGCGACCACGATCGACCTTTCAGGTCCGTCATCCGGCGAAGGAGCGTCAAGATGGGTTGTTCCACGAAGCTGGCCCCGACCTCTCAAGCCCACTTCCCACCGTCGTCCTGGCTGATCCACGCACTCCTGACCGTGGGAATGATCGCGTGGCTGGGCCTGTCCCCAACCTTGGCTCAGACCCTCGCCACCGAGGACGTCTCAGCCGATCCAACGTCCGCCGTTGACCCCACCAACCCGGAACAAGTGCTGATGCTCGAGTCCGCCCCGCAGGACCACCGCGGTGGATTCGTCAGCGGTGTGCTGCTGCGCGAGCTGGGCCGCCAGGCAGTCCTGATCGCCGCCCGTGACGAGCTTGGCCTGCCCACGCGCGACGCGAGCCTGCGCGAGCCTTTCCTACAGATCGCCCAACCGGTGGAAACCTCCCAACCCTCGGCCAACCAGCCCGCCGCGCCCGCCGCCCAGACCCGCAATCGCCCGCTCAACCTCTACCTGGTGTTCTCCTCTGGCAGCCACTACCGCGTCCTCCTGTCGCGCAAGGACGCGAACGGGGAGTTCGGCTACCTGCGGATGATGTCCCTGGTCCTTGAGCCCAGCGAGCAGGTCGTCGAATGGCCCGCCATCCTGGCCGCGTCCGAAGAGGCGTCGCGCACCACCATGCCCCGGCAGCTCCGCCTCATGGGCTTCGTCGACCGAAGGCTCCTCGCCGACGACCAGACGCCCCCGCCCAATCCCGATCTGCTGCTGGCGCCGATGAGTTTCGTCGAGCAATTCCAGGCCGTAAGGCTCCTGCATCGGTGGCGGGCACAGTACCCCCAATCCCCCACCCTGCTCGGGGCCCTGGCCCGCGCCTACGCCAACCTGGGCCTGCTGACCGAGCACTTCTGGACCAACACGCACAAGGTCTTCAAGGCCCGCTCGCTGCTCTACGCCCAGCGGTACGTGGCGACCTGCCCGCAGGACCCGCAGGCCTGGTGCACCCGCGCCTACGCGATGGCCCTGACCGGCCTGGGCGGCCTGGCGGAAAAAGACCTGGACCACGCTGTCTCCCTGGCGGGCGACGAGGCCTCCCTTCCCGCTTACGTGTCCACGCTACGGGCGATGATCGCTGAGGACTACCAGCAACTGCTCACCATCGCCCAGACGCCGTCGCCCCAGGCCGGCCTGGCGGGCGTGCTGGCGGTGTGGGTTGTCCAGGCTGAGGGCGACAACACGCTGACCAACAGCGTCGCCCAGACGGCCCTGCAGGCCGCTCCGCTGGCCGACGTCGTCGCCTACGCCATGTTCCGTCAGGAGGGCGTGTCCAGCGGGCACTTCGCCACCAAGGCCGGACCCGATATGCTCGCCAACGCCCTGCGCGCCAGCCTGCCCGCCTTCGACGACCTGCCGGCCCGAGTCCGCGCCATCGTGCAGAACCCAAGGCTCAACCTCGAGAAGGTCACCCTCCGCGGCCGGATCGCCGCCGCTCTCTTCGACGCCTCGAAGTCCCTGGCCGACCCCTCCGAACCCTCCTGGGCCGTGCTGGCGAGCATGATCGACGATGACCAGTTCGTCCACGCCTACCACCGGCTCGTCTTCCTGCGCTACATCTGGGGCGTCGAATTTCAGCAGGCCAGCAACCTCGTGGCGGAGGCTCGCCCAGCCCTCAAACGCCACCCGCTCGAACGCATCATCGAGAGTTTCCAGGTCGCCGACCGCAACTACCCCCAGTTCGCCGACAACTTCTCCAGGATCACCACCACCGACGTGAGCCTGGCGGTCCATCCCCTGTTCAGCCGTCATGCCTATGACCTGACCTACACCACCCGCTTCCAGCCCGTGCGCGACCTGCGCGACGCGATGTACGACAACAACGACCTGATCGAGCGCGACGTCAGCCAGACCTTCCTCGACTGGAACGACCCCCAGCGCGAGCTGGACCTGGCCGGCCAGCTCGACAGCATCAACCCGCACACCCCCCTCGCCGCCGCCACCCGCGTCCGCCGCGACTGGGAGACTTCCCAGGATCGCCTGGCCGACTGGCGCGAGCGGTTCGGCGATCACCCCGTCTTCGTGCGGGCCGTGGTCCCCAAACTCCTGGAAGAAGGTCGGCGGGACGAGGCCGTCGAGACCCTCGACCACCTGCGCTCGGTCACTCCGAGCACCTGGCCGCTCGAACAGCTGGCCAAGATCCACCTCGAGGACGGCGACGAGGCGGCCTGGCTCGCCTCGATGAAGGCCATCCTCGACCTGCCCGACGCCGGCCTCAAACACGCTTATGTCAACATCACCATCGCCGACCACTACATGCAGCAGGGGCAGTTCGACGTGGCGCTTCCCTACGCCGAGCAGGCCGGTGAGAGCTGGTCGGGCGAGAGCATGGACTACGCATCGGCCTGCAACGAGGCTGTCGGCAACATGGATCGGGCCGAGCTGTGGGCCCAACGGACCACCGAACGCTATGACAGCGTCCCCTGCCGCTGGTACTTCTTCTGCTGGCGGACCGGCATGGGCGACCTGGACGACGCCCGCATCGCCGTCGAGAACGTGCTGGGCGCCAACTCCTCCACCCAGGGGCTCAGCAGTGACTCGATCAGCGGCGCATGGTTCCTCATCCTCGAGGGCCGCTCCGAGCAGGGCCAGGCTATGCTCGACCGCTTTCTGCGCAACAACGACCATTTCTGGGCGGGCCTGCAGGCCATCCTGCTGGCCCACGACGCCGGTCGGACGGACCAGCGCGACCGGACGCTGGCCGAGCTGCGTAAACGGGCGGAACGCTCGGACCGCAGCGAATACTGGATGGCCATGCTCGACATGGTCGAGGCCGTCTGGAGCAACCCCCAGGCCGTGCCCGAGCTGGCCCGGAAGATGCGCGCCCGGAACACCGCCCCCTACCGCGAACGTGAGCTCCAATGCCTGACCGCCACGGGCTGGACGCTCAAACGCACCGGCCACGATCAGGAAGCCCTCGAATGCTGGACCAGCGTGCTCAAGAGCCCGTACACCTCCCAGATCGGCTACGTGTGGACCTGGTGGCTGGCCGAGCAAGACAAGATTGACCCTCGCGCCATGCGGCAGTGGCCCGGCGATCTGCAGTCAGCTCGCACCCAGCCCTCCGACGCGGCGACGGACGATCAATTCATGCAAGAGGACGTCGAGCCCGGAGAAACGACCCACGGCGCCCCCGGTCGTGCGCCGGTCGCCCCGCGCTGACCGCGGCGGCAACACGCCAGCCCCGCCGGCAAGAACACCCGGCGAACCCATTGCATCATCGCATCACCGGCAGCTTGACCTTCACCCGCGCCTCGTCCGCCGGCTGGGCCACCAGGTCATACCCCGCCGCGTCCGTCAGCCGGCAGCGGATCAGCTCGCCCGGGGCTAGTTTCTCGTGCGACTGCACGTAGGTTATGCCGTCGATCTGCGGCGCCTGCGCCGTCGTCCGCCCGACGTAGAGCCCGCCGCCCCGACCGACCCCGCTGGTCTTTCGCCCCCGCACGCTCCCCGATGCCGTCGCCGGGGCCGGCCCATCGATCAGCACATCGAATTCCTTCACCGAGGAGGCCATCGCCTCATTCCGCGCAAACGCCACCGCCTGCTGGGCCAACATCAGCTCCTCGACGCGCTCCCGCACCACCTCCGGGGGCACCGCCTGCCCCTTGGCGTGCATCGAACCCGCTGGCGTGCCCGGCTCGGGCGAGTAGGCGAACACCCCCATCGCATCGAACCCGAAGTCCTTCACGAACGACACGAGTTCTTCGTGCTGCTCCCGCGTCTCGCCGGGGAAGCCGCTGATGAAGGTCGTGCGGATCGCCATCCCCGGGACACGCCTGCGGAGCTTCTCCAGCAGCGTCTCGATGAGCTTGCGACTCGTGTTCCGCCGCATCGCCGCAAGCACCGGATCGCTGATGTGCTGCAGCGGCATGTCGATGTATTTCACCACGCGCGGCAGCCGCGCGATGGCGTCGATCATCTCATCGGTGAAGCACGACGGGTACGCGTACATCAATCGAATCCACCCGCCCCCCGCGTTCTGTCCGACGCACCCGTCCAACGCCTCGAGCATCCCCGCCAGACCGGCCCCATAGCCGATGTCCTGCCCAAAGCTCGTCGTGTCCTGCCCGATCAGGTTGAGCTCGAACGCCCCGTCCATCAGCAGCTCACGCGCCTCGGCCAGGATGGCCGGGACGGGCTTGCTCCGCATCTTGCCCCGGATCGACGGGATCGTGCAGAAGGCGCAGTTCTGGTTGCACCCCTCGCTGATCCGCAGGTAGGCGAAGTGCCGCGGCGTCAGCCTCAGCCTCGCAGCGTCAGATTCAAAATATCCCTCTGCCTTGAGCCCCCGCTCCCGCTTGGCCATCGTCGCGCTGGCGGTGATGCTCGAATACACGGGGCGATCGCCCGCCGCCTCTTGCTGACCGGCGCCCCTTTCCGGGGGCGAGCCTATGACCGCCTCGACGATCCGGTCCCGGTCGAACACCCCGATCAGCGCGTCGATCTGCGGGCACCACTCGAGCATCTTGGCTCGGTGCCGCTGGACGAGGCAGCCCGCGACGACCAGTCGCTGCCCGCTCCCGGCCAGCTTTCGCTCAGCCGCCCGGCGGATCTCGCCCATCGACTCGTCCTGGCTGGCCTCTAAAAAGCCACAAGTGTTGACTATTAAGGCATCGGCCGCGGCCTCGTCGGCGATCGGCGTCAACCCGCTCTCAGCCAGCAGGCCCAGCATCTTCTCGCTGTCAACGAGGTTCTTGGGGCAACCCAGGCTCACCAGGGCCACCGTCCGGGGCTTCGGGGGCTTCCCGGGTCGGCGGGTCCTTTCCCGAGCCGGCCCGGCGGCCCGGGTCGGCTTCAACGATCGTTTGGAGGTTGGACGCTTCATGCAGGCGGGAGCCGTCGTCGAGGAACTGGGGAAAAACCAGGTCGGGCGGCCCCCCACGGCCGGCCCGTCTTGATTCATTGTAGCGTTGCGTTAATAATGGAGGGGTCATCATCCCGATCGGGGGGCACTTTCGAGCTTGGTGGGTCTCCGGAGGGGGCCGTCGCAGCCGGTTGGACCCGGCCCGACAGGCCAATGGCCAGGGGATGTCTGACAGCCTCGCAGCGGCGTCTCGTGCAGCGGATCACCGTCAGGAACCCGGACGCCGCCGCGAGTCGGCGTTGGGTGTGTCGTCAAACCCGGCGTGAACGCACGACCAAGCGGCGAGTCCGTCCGTGGCCGCCGTGACCGTCGAGCCCCTGGGCCGATGACCGTCCTTGCACCGGCCTGTCTCGGGAGCGTGCCCGAGGCTGGTCCTGGTCTCGTTCCCTCACGCACGTGAATCGCACAGAAGATGGAATCACAATCGCGAACCGGCATCCTCGAGATCTACGGGGAGAACAAGGGGCGCCTGCGCACCTTGGACAAGACCCTCATCGCCCTGAACTCCGACCCGGTCGTCCCGGGCCCGCTCATCCAGCGCTGGGGCCTGCGCGGCGGCCTGCAACTGGAGGTCCGCGTCGGCAAAACACCCCCCAACGGCGGGGGCGGGGGGGGTCATCACCAAGGGGGCAAGAAGCAAAAGAACAAGTACCAGCAGCAGAACAAGGGCGGCCAAACCGATGCTGGGGGCGGTGCCCCGACCGTCACCGAGATCCTCACCGTCGAGGGCCAACCCCCCGGCACCTACGCCTCCGTCCCGAGCTTCGAGAACCTCACCACCATCGACCCCCAGCCGCGCCTGACGCTCGAGTACCCCGGCTGCCCGCCCGCCTGCCGACTGATCGACCTGTTCTGCCCCATCGGCTACGGCCAGCGCGGCATGATCGTCTCGCCCCCCAAGGCCGGCAAAACCACCCTGCTCCAGCAGATCGCCTTCTCAGCCCAGAAGAACCACCCCAACGTCGACGTCATCGCCCTGCTCATCGACGAGCGTCCCGAGGAAGTCACCGACTTCCGCCGCAACGTCCCCTGCACCGTCCTGGCCAGCTCCAATGACCACGACCCCAAACGCCACGTCAACCTGGCCATGCTCGCCATCGAGCGCGCCAAGCGCAAGGCCGAGGCCGGCAAGGACGTCCTGATCCTGCTCGACTCGCTGACCCGCGTCGGACGGGCCTTCAACGTCGCCCCCGGCATCGCCCAGTCCGGCCGGACCATGTCCGGCGGCCTGGACTCCTCCGCCCTGGCCATCCCCAAGCAGCTCTTCGGCGCCGCCCGCAAGTTCGAGGAGGGCGGCTCCCTCACCATCATCGCCACCGCCCTGGTCGACACCGGCTCACGCGCCGACCAGATCATCTTTGAGGAGTTCAAGGGCACCGGCAACATGGAGCTGATCCTCGACCGCGAGATCACCGAGCGGCGCATCTTCCCCGCCATCAACCTCGCCGCCAGCGGCACCCGCAAGGAGCACCTGCTGCTCTCCGAGGCCGAGCTCCAGACCATGGGCGCCCTGCGCCGCCGCCTGCTGAGCATGCAGCCCTACGTCCAGATCGAGCAGCT
>JADZCW010000319.1 GCA_020851395.1 Phycisphaeraceae bacterium | reverse complement strand
TCGTCGGCGACCGCAACGGCCGCGTCGGCATCGGCTACGCCAAGGCCCCCGGCGTGCCCGCGGCCATCGAGAAGGCCCAGAAGTACGCCAAGAAGGCCATGATCCGCGTCACCCTCCAGGGCAAGACCATCCCGCACCCGGTCAAGTCGGCGTACGGCGCGTCGTCCGTGACACTTGTCCCGGCCGCCCCGGGCGCCGGCGTCATCGCCGGGGCCAGCGTCCGCGCGGTGCTCGAGCTGGCGGGGGTGGGCGACTGCCTGACCAAGGCCTACGGCTCAACCAATCAGAAGAACCTCACCCGCGCCGCCTTCCTGGGGCTGCAGTCGCTCCGCAGCAAGCAGGACATCGAGCAGCTCCGCGGCCGGACCATCGACAAGACGGCCGTTGAGCAGATGATCGCCCTCGGTGAGAAGTACGCCCCGGCCCACTCGACCCGTCCGGCCGCCAAGGCCCCGACGGCCAAGCCCCAGCAGCAGCGCGGCGGCAAGGGCAAGCCCGGCGGCAGGGGCCGCAAGGGCCCGGGCCAGCACGCCGAGAGAACTCCGACGGCGGCGGCTGAGCAGCCGGCGACTCCGGTCGCCGACGCCCCGGCTCCCGCCCCGGAAAGCTCGCCCGAGAACCCGCAGGCCTGATTCATCCACCGACGCCACACCGCCGGCCCGGGCCGGCAGGAGTTTTCCGCCATGATGATCCATGAACTCACCCCCAAGGTCGGCCGCTACCGTAACCGCAAACGTCTGGGTCGCGGCATCAGCGCCGGCCAGGGCAAGACCGCCGGCCGCGGCACCAAGGGCGCCGGCTCCCGCTCGGGCCACTCGACCAAGGTCGCGCGCGAGGGCGGCCAGACCCCGATCTTCCGCCGCTTCCCCAAGCGCGGGTTCTCCAATGTCAATTTCACCACCCGCTACGCGGTGGTGAACATCAAGGCCCTCGACGCCCGCTTCGAGGACGGCGCCTTCATCGATGCCGACATCCTGGCCAAGGCCGGCCTGATCCCCGACGCCTCGATGCCGCTGAAGGTTCTGGGCACCGGTGAGACCAAGAAGAAGTTCCAGATCACCGCCGCGGCCTACTCCAAGACCGCCGGCGAGAAGATCACCAAGGCCGGCGGCTCGGCCAAGCTGGTCCCCGCAAGCGTCACCGAGGAGCCCGCCAAGGCCTGACGTTCGACGGCCGCTCGTGTGGAAGGGGAAAGCCCACCCGACCCTTACCCCCGCCCAAGGGTGAAAAAAACATGCTCCGAGCCTTCCTGAACATCTGGCGGATCCCCGAGCTGCGTAACAAGGTGTTGTTCACCATCGCGATGCTCGCCATCTATCGCATGGGCTTTAAGATCCCGCTGCCCGCGGTCGATCAGTCGGCCCTGATGGAGTGGGCGGAGAAGATCTCCGGCTCGGCCGGCGGCAACCTGCTGTCCTACGTGTCAATCTTCACCGGAGGTTCGCTCGCACACTCGACGATCTTCGGCCTGGGCATCATGCCGTACATCTCGGCGGCCATCATCGTCCAGCTGCTTACGACCGTCCTGGACAGCCTCAAACAGTTGCAGAAGGAAGGCCCCGCCGGGCAGCAGAAGATCCAGGAGTACACACGGTACCTGACCGTCCCGCTGTGCATCCTCCAGGCGATCTTCTGGATGAATTTCATCGTGCATCAGCGGCTGGTCTATCCCGACTACACCTACGGCGCCAACTGGGTGATCTTCTGGTTCACGGGCCTGATCGGCCTGACGGCCGGGTCGATCTTCCTGATGTGGATCGGCGAACAGATCGACAAGTTCGGCATCGGCAACGGCGTGTCGCTGATCATCACCGCCGGCATCGTGTCCCAGATGCCCAGCGCCATCCAGCAGATCGCCGCGGACTTCTCGCTCTCGGGCGGCGAGGGCTCGTTCCGCATCGACACGGTGCTGTTCCTGATCGCCGCGTTCGTCTTCGTCGTCGCCGGGGCGATTGTCATCACGCAGGGCCAGCGACGCATCCCCATCCAGCAGGCCAAGCACACCCGCGGCCGGCGCGTCTACGGCGGGCAGCGATCCTACCTGCCGCTCCGCGTCAACCACGGCGGCGTGATGCCCATCATCTTCGCCTCCTCGCTGATGATGTTCCCCTCGTTCATCATCTCCTGGGTGTCATCGATCACCGACGCGGGCTGGGTGCGCTTCCTCAGCCGTAACTTCCAGATGCAGGGCTACCTGTACATCGTGCTCTACATCCTGCTGATCTACTTCTTCGCCTACTTCTGGACGACCGTGCAGTTCCAGCCCAAGGAGATGGCCACGCAGCTGCGCGACCACGGCTCGTTCATCCCCGGCCTGCGGCCGGGGCCGCGGACGGCCGAGTACCTCGAGACCGTCATGGAGCGGATCACCTACGTCGGCGCCGGCTTCCTGGCGGTGATCGCGGTGATCCCTACGGTGATCTCGACCGAGATGCACGTGCCCTATGGCGTGACCACGTTCCTCGGTGGGACGGGTCTTCTGATCGTGGTGAGCGTGATGCTTGATCTGATCCAGCGGATCGAGGCGAGTCTGATGATGCGCAACTACCAGGGCTTCCTGGCATCGGGCGGTTCGGGGCGAGGGCCGAGGATTCGGGGGAGGATGCATTAATACCTGCCCTCATACCGGTTTACGCGGGCAAGTTCCTGGAGTTAGAGGATTTGGCAACTCATGCGGACGCGGGTAAGATGACGGATCTGCCCATGTCCCCGGCCGATCGGGCGAAGGCATGGCGTCAGTAGTGCTCAAGAGCGAGCAGGAGATTCAGAAGATGCGCGCCGCCGGGCGCGTGGTCCGAGAGGCTCTGGAGCGCTGCACGCAGGCGTGCCGATCCGGCGCCAGCACGATGGACATCGACAGGGCGGCCGTGGAGGTCTTCGAGGCCCACGGCGCCAAGGCGCTGTTCAAGAATTACCCAACCTACCGGCCCGGCGAGGGTTTCCCGGGCCACGTGTGCGTGAGCATTAATGAGGAGGTAGTCCACGGCATCCCCAGTTCGAAGCGGACGATCAAAGAAGGCGACATCGTCAGCATCGACTGCGGGGCCCAGATCGACGGATGGTGTTCGGACGCGGCGGTGACGGTGGCGGTCGGCGAGGTCGACCCCCGCACCACCGAACTGTGCCGGGTGACCGAGCACATGCTCCGCATCGCCGTCGAGAACATCCGGCCCGGGCGCAAGTGGAGCCAGATCGCCCGGCTGATGGAGAACTACGCCAGGCAGGCCGGCTTCGGCGTGGTTCAGGAGT
>JADZCW010000318.1 GCA_020851395.1 Phycisphaeraceae bacterium | reverse complement strand
GCACGCCATAGGCCGGGTGCCGCACCGGGAAGATCGACGCGTCATACCTCAGCCCCTCCTCGATCAGCACGTCCACCGCCCAGCTCGTCCGCCGCGTCACGCTCCACGTCGGCGCCCGATACCCCAGCACCGGCCGCCCCGACTGCTGCTCGAGCAAATCCATGCTCGCCCGCAGGTCCACCTTGAAGGTTTCCGGCGTGAGTCGGTGCAGCCGATCGTGATTGAACCCATGCGACGCGATCTCATGCCCGAGATCCGCCACGTGTGGCACGAGCCTGGGGCACCGCCTAGCCACGTCGCCAAGGACGAAGAACGTCGCCTTGACCCCATGCCGATCGAGCACCGCCAGCAGCCGATCCATCGCCCCCTCGACCCGGCTCGGCCACTGGTCCCACGACTCGCGTTTGACCCGCCCATACCCCGCCTCGATGTGGAAGTACTCCTCCACATCGAACGACAGGCACCGCACAGCAGGGAGGGTAGACGATGCGACCGGGGTCTGGGGGCTGTCCTCATTCATCCGCTACTAGCCATCGGCCCACCCCGGCCCAAGGCTGCAAGTCTGATTCACTGCCTCAACTTACGCACGCCCAAAAACGAACAAGCCCACGTCATCCGGGGACGGGGGCTCAGCGCCATCGAATCTCACCTTGTCGAAACTGGCCCGCCAGGTCTCGAACCTGGAACCTCCTGATCCAGAGTCAGGCGTTCTGCCAATTGAACTACGGGCCAAACAGTCCGGGCGGCCGGCCGGGGGGCATCCGGCGCCCTTTTTCACTCCTGACGCGGCTTGCCGTGTGCAGGTCAGGACAGAATGCTAAGACGGCAGGCCGTTTCCGTCAAACCTCGGCATCGGCTAACCCCTGTGTTTTGGCGTAATTTTGCGACTTTGAACGTCGATCAGCCCGCTTTGGCCGACCCGTGCAGGGCCTTGATCACCGCCGACCGATCCGCCGCCCCGAAGAGCGCCGACGCGGTGACCATCACGTCCACCCCCGCCGCCGCCGCCGGCCGGGCCGTCTGGGCATTGATCCCCCCGTCAATCTCCAGGCGCGTCGTCGGCCGCAGCAGGGGCTTAAGCAGCCTGGCCTTCTCCAGCACCTCGGGGATGAACGCCTGCCCCGACCGGCCAGGGTTGACGCTCATCACCAGCACCATGTCCAGCTCACCCAGCAGCGGCTCAATCACGGCCATGAATCCCTGATCGCCATTTCCGGAGCCGGGGCCGGGGGTAGGGGGGTTGATCGCCAGCCCCGCGGCCATGCCTTTGTCGTGGATGCGCCGGACCAGTTCGCCCGCGTCGATCCCGCCCTTGAGCAGCGGTTTGCACACCTCCACGTGGAAGCAGAAGTGACTCGCCCCCGCCGCCGCGAACATGTCCACGTAGTCCCCCGGCCGCTCGACCATCAGGTGCACGTCCAGATACGCCCCCGGAAGGTGTTTCCGCAGCGCCCGGCACATGTCCTGCCCCATGGTCAGGTTCGGCACGAAGTGCCCGTCCATCACGTCCAGGTGCAGCAGGTCCGCCCCGCGGCCCAGCACGTCCTTGCACTCCTCGACCATGCGGCCGAAGTCCGCCGACAGGATCGACGCGGCGACCAGCGGGTGCGGCGGTGTCTTGCGGAGGTCCAGCATCCAGTCCCTTTTCTGCAACGGGCCAACATCGAACGTGCATCGTCACCCACGCCGACGCGTCGAGCCTAGAACCCTATCTCCACGCCCACGCGGCCGTAGAACTCGTCCGAGCTCCACACCTCGTTGCGGTCGTTCAGCACGTCAAATCCCGTCGTCTGCCGGTTGTCGAAGGCGTACCCCCCAGCCAGCACCAGCGTCGCGTGGTCGCAGATGTCCCACTTCACGCCCGTCTCGACGCGCTTCTGCTCGAGGAACAGTCGCTGGAAGTTGACTTCCTGCACCTGGAAGGCCCAGAAGCGGTTCTCGAACATCCCGAACAGATGCCAGCGCTCGACGAATTCCCAATCGGCGCTGAGGTCAAACGTCAGCGGCAGCGTGTACGCCACGCTGAGGTTCACCTTCTCCTTCGGCTGCCAGTGGATGCTGCTCCGCGGCACGCCCACGATGTAGCTGAGCGTCTCGGACGACCGCCTCTGGTAGGCAATTCCCGGCAGCGGGATGTCCGGCCAGACCGAGCGATTGCCGTCATAGTTGAGGAAGAACAATACGCTCGACTTCTCATCGAGGTTCATCGTGGCGATCACGTCGCCCATGAAGTAGATCGCCTCGTCGTGCTCGTACACCGGGTGCCCCGCGATGCCCACCCCCGCCACCGCGTCCACCGCCCACGTCTCGTCCTGATAGACGCGCATCCCCGCCGCCACGGACTCATCGACCAGGTCCGGCGAGCCGCGCTGCCAGTCGAAGTAAGAAATCTCGTGCCCAAAGCTCAGGCTCCCGGGCTTGGCCGGGTCCAGCCGCCAGCGGGCCTGCGATTCATACTCCCACACGTCCGAGCTCCCCGTCACCCCCGTCGTCGAGACCTGGTTGAAGTACCGGGCGTCAGCCGAAAACTCCAGCTGCTGGCCGTCCTTCCAGGGCTGGAGCATCAGCCCCGCCCCGGTCTGCGCCACGGCGCTGCCGCACGATAGCGCCACCACCATCGCTCCCATCGCACCGCGACCCATACGTCCGCCAAGTGTTCTTGTCATCGCCAGGACCTCCGAGATCGGGGTTCAAGGGACACGCACCAACGAATCAACGCGGATTATAGTGCCTCGCCCGCCGGCACGATCCTCGCCGCCGGCTCCCCCGCATGAGCCATCCGCCGAAGCAGGATCTGCGCCAGTTCCGCCCGCGCCCCAGCGTACCGGGGATCCCGCACCAGGTTGTGCCGTTCGTCCGGGTCCAGCCGCAGGTCGTAGAGGTGCGACTCGACGTAAAGGTCCGACCGCGGCGAGTTCCACGGATTCACTTCCGGGGGGGCCGCCACGGCATACTTCCACCACCGCGTCCGGATGACGCGCCCCACCTGCGACTCGCTGATCTGCAAGAACACCTCCTGCGGCCAATCGATCCCCTCCATGGTCAGCATGTCCTGCAACGGCCTCCCCCGAAAGAAGTTCGGCACTGGGACGTTCCCCGCCCGCAGCAGCGTCGCCGGCAGGTCGATCAGGCTGCAAACCTCGTTGACCGACCCTCCTCCGAGGAAGCCCGGCCCCTCGATGACCATCGGCACCCGGATCGCGCTCTCGTAGCAGCTCCGCTTGTACTCGCTGCCCTCCGGGGGCCGGGTGCGGAACGTGCAGCCGTGGTCCGAGGTGTAGACCTTGAGCGTGTCGTCGTCGAGCCCCAGCTCGCGCAGCGTGGCGATCACCCGCCCGACGTTCTCGTCCAGGCTCGCACAGCAGCCAAGGTAGTCGGGGTACTGCGACCGCCAATCCCCCTCCATCTCCGCGTGGACCAAGTCCGACGGCGGCGTGAACCGGGCGTACTTCTCAGCCGACCCCTCCGGCCCGACGTACCGGTTCTCGTCGTTCTGATGGTGCGGCTCGATCACTGAGACAAAAAGAAAAAACGGCCGCGCCTCCCTCTCCCGCCCACGCCGTCGCCTCGCGTAATCCCGCAGGTATTCCAGGGCGAAGTCCACCGTCCGGTCCACTCGATACCCCTGCCAGTCGATCCGCTGGCCGTCCTTGTCGAAGAAGTACCCCTCCGTGGCGTGGCTGGTGAACTCCAGCGTGTCCGCCGCCACCCAGTAATCCGTGTACCCGCCACGCCGCTCCGGGGGCGTCGGGCCCGTGCGCAGCTCGCGGTGATCATCGTCCGCCGCCAGGTGCCACTTGCCCACATAGGCCGTCTCGTACCCCGCGGCCCCGAGCAGCTTCGCCACCGTCGGCTGATCCACCGGCAGCGAGCGGTTGTTCCGCCAGTTGCCCGTCTGCGTCGCGTACATCCCCGTCTGCAGGCACGCCCGCGACGGCCCGCACACCGGCTGGGCTGTGAACGTCAGCTCGAACCGCACCCCGCGCTTGGCCATCGCGTCCAGGTGCGGCGTGATGGAGAACGGCATCGGCGGCCGCCCGTAGCACCCGAGGGTGTCCCACCGCTGCTGGTCGCTGAGGATCACCAGAATGTTCGGCCGATCGCCCATGCTCGGCGACTATCAGACCACGAATCCCCCGCCCCCGCCACCCCCGGAAGTCACCCAATAGCCGTCTGGGCGACGAATTCTCACGCGCTGAACCGCGACTTGAGATTCAGGAAGAACGCCTCGAGCGTCCGGTAGCTCAACTCCGACACCAGGTACGTCAGCGCCAGCGTCACCGGGAACAGCGCCAGCTGCGACTCGATCCCCGCCCTGCCCAGCAGCACCTCCGCCCCGTGCCGGGCGAACATGTGATAGAGATACATGCCGTAACTCACCACGCCGATCCGCACCACGATCCGCCACTGCAGCATCCCGGCCAGCAGGTGGTCCTCCCGGACCACGCACGCCGCCAGCAGTCCCGTGATCAAGAGGTGAATCCCCAGCCGGTGCACCCCCGAGATGTCTCCGGCCGGCAGCGCGCACACAGCAAGCAGCGCCGCCAGCAGCACCGGCGCCACCGCCCGATGACCCACCGCCTGCCACGCCCAGCCGAACCCGCGCGGCGAATTGAGCAGGTGCGCCAACAGCACCCCCAGGCAGATCGGCGTGAACGTGATCTGCCACACCGGCGTGTCGTGCCACCCCCACTTCTCAAAGACCAGCTTGTCCGTCAGCCCGAAGTTCACCGCCTGATTCACCACCACGAACGCCAGCATCACCGGCACCGCCCACCCCCGCAGGAACCGCTCGACCGGCGGCCAGAAGATGTAGAACTGCTCTTCCGTCGCCAGCGACCACGCGATGGCCAGGATCGACGCGTCGGCGACCCAGTTCGACGTGTATGTCACCAGGTAGGGCAGGCTCGCCCAGAACTTGGGCGCCTCGTTCGCCCCGGGCTTGATCAGCATCAGCAGCGTCAAGGCCCCCAGGATGAAGTAGTAGATCGGGAAGATCCGCAGCATACGCCGCGTGTAGAACCGGCTCAGTGAGATCTGCCCGTTCTTGCGCTCCTCACGCAAGAGCAGCGTCACGATCAGGTACCCGCTGATGGCGAAGAACATGTCCACGCCCAGGAACCCGCGATGGGCCAGCGTCAGCCACTCCGGCGCGTTCATCCATGTGTGGTGCAGCACCACCCCCACGATGCTCGCGCACCGCAGCCCGTCGAGCGACCCGAACCGGCTCTG
>JADZCW010000317.1 GCA_020851395.1 Phycisphaeraceae bacterium | reverse complement strand
TCGCCACCACCGCCACCACCGCCAGCCAGAACAGCTTCGAGTACGCCACCTCCGGCAGACGCCGGTCCGGCTGCAGTTGCCCGACCTCCTCGACGAACCGCGCGATCGGGTAGGGCAGCAACTCCCGCCGCGACCACTGCGGGTGCACCACCATCACCGCCAGCAGCCCCGCCAGACCCATCAGGATCGCCACCCCGCCCCACACCCGCAGCGTCGGCCACCACAGGTCCCAGGGCAGGTCCTGCGCCCGCAGCGACAGCTTCCCGTCCCACCCCTGGAGCATCCCCACCGCCAGCGGGTCCGACTCGCCCCCGACGAGCAACCACCCCTCGCCCTTAGGCGGCGGCGTGATGGCCGGGATCAGCTGCCCGAGTGTCAGCCGGTTCATGTGCCGCTCAGCCTGCTCCGCCGCCTGCACCGCGTACTCCTCACGCAGCCGCAGCATCTTGATCTGGTCGTCCAGCCGCGACACCGGGTGGGCAATCCGCTCCAGCCGCGCCGCCGCCGTCTCCAGATCGCTCCGCACCGAGCCCAGGTCCCCCGTCAGCTTCGACTCCTGCTCGTCGAGATCAGCGATCTGCTGACGCTGCTGCTTGATCTGGTTGTCCAGTTGGGCGATGTTCTCGCCCAACGCCTTCTTCTGGGCCTCGCTCAGACCGCCGACCCCGCTGGCCGCCAGCATCGAGAGCCGTTCCGCCCCCGATTCCTCCAGCGCGCTCTTGAGCTTGTCGCGCGTCTCGGCCAGCTCGCCCTGCCTCGTCTCGATCTCCTGACGACGCTTGTCGAGTTCCTGCCGACGTGCGTCCGCCTCGTCGCGATCGCCCTTGACCTTTTCCACGATCGCGTCGCGTTCCCGCGTCAGCTCCTCCGCCCGCTCATGCCAGCTCTGCCGCTGCTCGAGCATCTTCTGACGCCGCATGGACCACGTCTCGAGCGGCCCCGTGTCCATCCCCGCCGCGCGCGCCGTCTCCCACAGCGGCGTCCCCGCCGCCGGCTGCTGCGTCAGGCTCGTGACCGCCAGCACGTCGTTGATCGCCGTCAACAGCCGGTCCCGCTCGAACGGGTCCGACCGCCCGCGATCGACGATCTGCGCCAGCAGCTGCTGCACGTCCGCGGGCAGCTCCGACCACAACTGCCCCGCCGGCGACCCCGCCTCCGCGTCCCGCCCGGCCAGCAGCCCCTCGGCCAGCGCCTGCCAGTCCTGCACGAACCCCTCGCTGACCTCCGCGGAACCCCCGGGCAGGTATGACATCACGTGCGTCGCCTGCCACGACGCGTTGTCCCGCAGTAGCTGGTTGGGCATCGCCACGCTGCCCGTAAACGTCCTGAAAAACCCCGACCCCGGCCACCCGCACGCCGCCAGACCCAACGCCGCGACCACCGCCATCTCACCCGTCCGGAACTTCCGCCCCCCCAGCAGCGGGTTGACCGCCAGGAGCAGCACGACCAACACCCCGAAGACCGACACCGGGAACAGGTTCCCGATGAGCATGGTCTGCCGGATCACCTGGTCATTGAAATAGGTGAAGCAACTGATGCCCAGGCCCAGCAGCAGCCCGACGATGACCGCGCGTAGACTCAAGACCAGCTCCCTTTAGGGGTTGACGTTCAACGACGGCGGGCGACCCAAAATACACCCTATTGGGCCGCTCGGCCACACGCGGGCGTCACGTGGGAAAACCCCTGTCGTCGGGCGGCGTCGGCCGGGCCTCGGACGCCCGCTGGACTCGACACCCCTCGCCGGACCCTGACGGTGGACACCGGGTATTGCGCCGACGGTGTTCAGACATTCTAATCGCTTCCGCCACCCCGACCAAATCACCGGACCGCCCCCGCTTCGTTCCGATCTCCTCCGGACAAAAACGACCACCCACCCCGCCCCCGCCCCAAAACGCAACGATTCCCCACCTATCATCCGAAAAATGGAGGACTCACGTTGCCAGCGCGGCCGTGATTCTGAATAATGGCCCTCTTGTCCCACGATTCCCAACCAGGAAGGACCCTGCACGATGTCATTTGATTCCACGATCCACGCCAAGGCCATCGACCTGACCAAGCTCACCTACGAAATGACCGCCGCCGCCGGCTCCGGTCACCCCACCTCCTCCGCCTCGCTGGCACACATCACCACCATCCTGATGTACCAGCACATGCGCTATGAGCCGGCCAACCCCACCCACCCCTGCAGCGACCGCCTCGTACTCTCCGAGGGACACGCATGCCCCATCGTCTACGCCGCCTGCGCCGACCTCGGCGTCATGATCGGCAAGACCAAGGAACAGTGGCGCCCCATGACCCGTGACGACGCCATGACCCTGCGGGCCCTGGACTCGCTCGTCGATGGCCACCCCAACCCCGCCGAGGGCTTCCCCTTCTTCGACGCCGCCACCGGCTCGCTCGGACAGGGCCTCTCCATCGCCGCCGGCCTCGCCGCCGCCGCCAGGCTCCGAAACATCGACAAACGCATCTTCTGCATCATCGGCGACGGCGAGTCCCGCGAGGGACAGATCTGGGAGGCCGTCGACTTCATCAAGGACCACAACCTCAAGGCCGTCTGCCCCATCTTCAACGCCAACGTCTTCGCCCAGTCCGACGTTGTCAGCCCCCAGCAGTCCGCCGACACCCTCGCCGCCAAGCTCCACGCCGCCGGCTTCGAGGCCCTGGTGATCGACGGCCACAGCCCCTCAGCCGTCGCCGCGGCCCTCTCGTCGCACGCCCAGAAGATGCACGATCCCAAGGCCGCCCCCGTCGCCATCGTCGCCAAGACCGTTAAGGGCTGGGGCAGCCCCAGCCAGCAGGGCCAAGGCCACCACGGCAAGCCCGCCGAGGGCGACGACCTGGCCAAGGCCCTTTCCGAGCTCGACCAGACCGCCCAGCAGCTCGGCGCCATGATGGACTCGCCCCTGAAGATCGGCCTGATGGTCTCCGAGAAGCCCGCCGCCTCCGAGCCCAAGACGCCCCTGACCTTCACCCAGGCCGCCGCCGCCTTCGGCCTCCAGCCCGCCATCGACAAGGGCAAGATGGCCACCCGACGCGCCTACGGCGTCGCCCTCCGCGCCCTCGGCCAGGCCAACCCCGCCGTCGTCGCCCTCGACGCCGACGTCAAGAACTCCACCTTCGCCGAGATGTTCTCCAAGGACCCCCAGCTCGCCGCCCGCTTCTTCGAGTGCCGAATCGCCGAGCAGAACATGGTCTCCGTCGCCGCGGGCCTCAGCGCCGGCGGCATGGTCCCCTTCGCCTCGACCTTCGCCAAGTTCTTCACCCGCGCCTACGACCAGATCGAGATGGCC
>JADZCW010000316.1 GCA_020851395.1 Phycisphaeraceae bacterium | reverse complement strand
TAGAGATGCTCGCCCAGGCTCGTAAAGCAGCAGGGGCTGGTCAGGAAGTCCGCCCCGAATACCCGGCGATATGTCCCATCCAAGTCGTAGACCCGCACGCGCTTGTTGCCCCGGTCGGCGATGTACAGCTCGGCCTGGGGTGGACGAGCGTCTGACGAAACACGCGGAGCAATGCCCCAGTGAGCGTCGCCGTTGCCGTTAGCGCCCGCCGCCATCCGTCGGCGGTCGATGAAGATCCCGTGCGGGCACTTGAAGGGTCCCGCCTGTCCTTCCGAGCCGTCGATGCTCGCGATATATCGGCCGGCCTTGTCAAAGCGATGGACAAGACTCGCCCCGTAGCCGTCAGCCACCCAGACATCCCCGCTGCCGCCGTATCGCTCCTCGTCCACCGCCACCCACGTCGGGATGTAGCGCTTGCCGCCCCCGCCCCCGGGAGTGGCCTGATAGACGTCCACCGGCGGCTTGCTCAGCTCCAGCACCGCCCGGCCGTCGAGCGTCGTCTTGACCACCGCGCCGGTTGATTCGTCGGTCAGCCACAGGTAGTCCTGCCCGCCTTCCTGCACCAGCGTCAGCCCGTGGGCGGTCAGGTAACGGTCGCCCCAGGCGCTCAGGAGTTTCCCCTGCGGGCTGAAGATCAGCACGGCGGGATCAGCCTGGTGGAAGACCACCACGTTGCCGTCGCTCGTCACCGCCGCCCCGTGCGTCCGGCCGCTCCTGCGGCCCGACTCGGTGTCCGGGATGCGGGCCCAGTCCTCGATCCACTCGTAACGGTGCGAACCCTGGCCGACGGTGATTGCCATGTTGTGTGACCCCCACGCCGCGGCCGGGTTGGCCTCGGATGCCTCGTCAGATCATCATAGAAACCCTAAAAAATGCGACCAAGCGGTGCGAAGTGTGCGTGCACCCGGCAGCCGTCCATCCTCACCGGTATGCTTTGCGTTACCATGACCAGCCGCGCCATGGGGGGAACACACGCACGACGCGATGTCGGCGGATGGCGCAGCTTGTGGGCCATGATGAGCATGACTCTGTTGGTGCTGCTGCTGCTGGTGTGGCTGGCCTGGCTCACGCAGGCGATCCTGAGCGCCTGGCAGGTGGCCTGGTTCAGCGGCAACCTTCTTAAGCCCTGCTACGACAACTATCACCCCCGGGCCTGGGTCATCGTGCCCTTCAAGGGCCTTGAGCACGACCTGGCCGGCTCGCTGACGAGCCTGCTGCGGCAGGATTACCCCGACTACCGCGTCGTCCTGGTCGTCGAATCCGAGAGCGACCCCGCCCATCCCGTGCTCACCGAGGCCATCGCGGCCCACGCCCCCAGCCGGGCCACGCTCGTCATCGCCGGCCTCGCGCCCCCGACACGCAGCCAGAAGCTCCACAACCAGCTCGCCGCCCTGGCGAGCATCGACGTCCAGTCCCGAGACCAGGATGTCTGGGTCTTCGCCGATTCCGACGCCGTGCCCGGCCCGCAGTGGCTGAGTGGACTCGTCAGCCCCCTGAGCAGGACCTCCAAGTACGGGCTTAGCACCGGCTACCGCTGGCTGACCCCGCCACGATCGGCCCCCCTGATCGAGGGCCTCTGGTCCGACGTCGCCTGCGTGCTCAACAGCTCCGTCGCCTGTTTTCTCGGCCGATCCACCCTGAACTTCGCCTGGGGCGGCTCGATGGCCATGCCCGTGAGCGTCGCCCGTCGTGGCGGGCTGATCGAGCGGTGGTCCACCGCCCTGACCGATGACTACCCCGCCTCGACACTCTGCCGGTCCCTGGGCCTCAAGATCGCCTTCGTCCCCGCCTGCCTGGTCAGCTCGCCCGTTCGTCTCGACGAGCGTTCCTTCTGGAACTTCGCCCGCCGGCAGTACCTGATCACCCGTGTCTACGCCCCGGCCGCTTACCTCGGGGCGCTGGCCCTGACGGGTCTTTACACGCTGGGATTCTGCACCGCCGCCGCGACCGTGGTGGGGGGGATGCTCGGGAGGGTCGAGCCCAGGCTGGCCTGGATCGGCTTGGGCGGAATCCTGGCGGTGACCACCGCGGACATCACCCGCTCGCACTATCGCCGCCACGTCGTCCGCCGAGCCTTCGGCGACACGGCCATGACGAACTTCCGACGCGCGATGTGGCTCGACCGCTGGGCCACGCCGATGTGGATGGCCCTGCACCTCGTGGCCGTGCTCTCGGCTCTCTCGAGCCGGACGCTCACCTGGCGCGGGCGGCGCTACCGCCTGCGCGGGCCCAACGCCGTTGAGCAGTTAGACTGATGTTTCGCACCGTGTCTCGTGGGACAGCCCGATAGAAGGTAGGTTCCCTCACATGCCCACCAACGTCCTGCTGATCCAGGTTGATCAGATGCACGCCGGGTGCCTGAGCACCCTGGGCAATCCCAACGTGCGAACGCCCAACCTCGACCGCCTCGCCGGCCAGGGCGTCCACTTCACCCACGCCGTCTGCCAGAACTCGATCTGCATGCCCTCGCGGACGTCGATGCTCAGCGGACAGTACCCCTCGACGAACCGCCAGTTCGGCTTCAGCGGCCGTTGCCGGCGCGACATGCCCTGGCTGCCCTTGACCTTCCAGTCCGCCGGGTATCGCACCGCCGCTTATGGCAAGTTCCATGTCACCTGCATCCCCGAGGATCGCTGGGGTTTTGACCTCGCCGCCCCCACGCTTCCCGAGGACGAGGACTTGGCCAGGCCCCACGGCGACCACTACCGCGCCTACTGCCAGCAGCAAAGCGTTCCCTGGCGGACCGACCAGATCCACGGCCACGATCTCGAGGACGGAGAGCGCCTGCCCGTCATCCCCTCGTCCGCGAAGCCTGAGATGCACTGGTTCGAGCGGATGGCCTGCAAGTCTGACGTGCCACTGGAGCACAGCCTGGAGACTTGGACGACCAATCGTTTCCTGGACTTTCTCGATCAACAGGCTCGCAGTGATGAGCCCTTCTTCGCCTGGCTGACCTACGATCGGCCTCACTTCCCCACCACGCTGCCGAGCCCGTGGTTCGAGCACATCAGACCCGATGACATCATCCTGCCGCCACTGCCCAGCGTCGACGACATGGCCTCCTGGCCGCGCTCGATGTTCGAGCTGCACGCCCGCCACACGTCGATCTACAACGTCGGTGAACACTCGCTCCGCTTCATGCTCGCGACCTACTTCACGCTCATTGAGTGGCTCGACGCCGAGATCGGCCGAGTCCTCGATCGCCTGCGAGAACGAGGCCTGGACGACCGTACAACCATCGCCTTCTGCTCCGACCACGGCGACCTGGCCGGCTGGCTGGGCGCGTACGACAAGGCCTCCCGCTGCGTCACCGATGCCGTCACGCGTGTTCCGCTGATCATCCGTCCCGCTCCCGTACTGGGCGCAACGACCGCGGGCCGACGGATTGACGCCCCCGTCGAACTGGTCGACCTCTTCCCCACGCTCTGCGGCCTGGCCGGCGTGGAATCCCCGCACGAGATTGAGGGTCACGATCTGGGTCCCGCCCTTCGGACGGGCACACCTCCGCCCGCCGATCGGCCCGTCTTCTGCGAGGAGTTCAACCGCCGGATGATCGAGCGCGACGGCTGGCGGCTGGTCTTCTACCTCAACAACGACGCCGAGAATGCCCTGTTCGACCTGGGCCGGGATCCGAACTGTTACCGCAACGTCTACGCCGACCCCGCCCATCAGCCGCGGCGCATCGCCTTGAAGCGCGACCTTCTGCAATTCCTCGTCGAACGAGCCGACGGCTCGCCCACCGAGGCGGACATCACGCTCATCCGCCGATCGCTCGACCCGGCCGACGATCACTTCCCCCTGCTCTTGCGCAAGTATCAGGGCGTCCACCGCTACGGTGGGGCGGTGGTGGTCTGCCACGCCGATCGTTTCCTGCTCGTACCGTTGTTCGAGGAATCGATGCGACTCTTCGACACCGCCGGACGCTACCGCAAGGACGATCGGGCCCTGCCGCTCGATCCGGCGGTGGTCGAGCCGATGCTCGACTTCGCCGTGGCTGAGTGCATGCGTCGTGTCGCGGAGATCTCCCCCTACGAGACGCGTCGAACGACGCGCCAGCCCGTCACCCGTGCCGAGGCCCAGGCCCTGGCCGCTCGCCTGCACCGACCTTAGTTCTGCTCGATCGGCCCCGAAGGCGGACTCCCGGGGGCGTTCTCGCCCAGGTCATTCTCGCCCATCAGGTTGAAGAGTTTTTTCCGCAGCAGCTGCCCCGCGAGCTGCTGGTCATCCGTACGCAACGCCACCACGCCCCGCCCCTGCGGCCGGACCAGCAGCGGGTAGAGATATTCGAGATTGATCTCCGCTCCCAGCAGCGTCGTGCACAGTTCGCCCAGCGTCCTCCCCCGCGCCGCGTCGATCTCCACCACCAGCATCTCGCACTCCGAGAAGGGCAGTTGGGCGCGCTCGAGCAGCCGGCGGGCCAGATCCGCTCGAGAGGTCAGCACCCGCACCACCGCGTGATCCGCCGCGTCGAGCACCACCATCGAGGCCAGTTGCAGCGCGTGGCCGTTGAAGACCTCGACCAGCTCCCGCAGCTTGCCCACCCGGTTGTCGAGGAAGACGCTGAACTGCGTGTTCAGGGGCGGCTCGTATCCGCGCGCTGTCAGTTGGTCCGTGGGGGCTTGGGACATGGCGTCGTGCCTTGAGTCGCAAGCGGTGCAAGAGAGGTGTGTCGTCAGGCCTTCGGGCTCTTGTCCTGCTGCTGCCGGTACCAGGCGAGGGTGGTCTTGAGGCCCTCTTCCACCGAGACAATCGGCTCATACCGCAGCACCTGTCGGGCGTGTTGGATGTCCGCCAGGGAGTGGGGCACGTCGCCGGCCCGGACCGGGCCGAACACGGGCTCGAGCCCCGGCCGATCCAGCAGCCGTCCCATCATTTTAGCCAGCTCCAGCACGCTGACGCTGCCCCCGCAGGCGATATTGATCACTTTTCCGCCGAGACGGTCCGGGCAGCGGGCGGCCAGCAGGTTCGCGTGCACGACGTTCTGAACGTAGGCGAAGTCGCGCGTCTGCGACCCGTCGCCGAAGATGGTGGGGGGCTTGCCCGCCAGCAGGTTCTGGGCGAAGGCCGCGATGACCGCCGCGTAGGCGCTGTTGGCGTTCTGGCGGGGGCCGAAGATGTTGAAGTAGCGCAACGACACCGTGTCCAGCGGGTAGCACGAGGCGTAGGCCGCCAGCATCGCCTCCCCAGCGACCTTGGTCGCGGCATACGGGCTGCGCGGCAGGGAGGCCATCGACTCCCGCTTGGGCACCGTCGGGTCATCTCCGTAGGCCGCCGCGCTGGCCGCGAACATGACCCGCTGCACGCCTGCCTTCCTCGCCGCCTCAAGCACCGCTGCCGTCCCCAGGGCGTTGACCTGCGTGTAACGATCCGGCCGCTCGACACTCTCCGGCACCGAGCCCAACGCCGCCTGATGGAAGACATACCGGCACTCGGACATCACGTAGTCCAGCAGCGTGGGGTCCTGGATCGATCCCTGCACGAACCGCAGCTTCGCCTCGTCCGGCCGCCCCGAGGCCGCGACGGCCTCGTATAGATTCTCCACGCTGCCCCCCGACAGGTCGTCGAGGACGAAGAGGTAGGCCCCCAGCTGCATCAACGCCTCCGCCAGGTGCGAGCCGATAAAGCCCGCCCCGCCGGTGACGACGCAACGCACGTCCTTGAAGTGGTCGCCGTGGAGCGAACGCCAGTCTTCGATCATGGAGGGACCTCAGAGCCCATGGATACAGCTCGGATTGTTCGTCTACGCCTCAACCCGCCCAGCCTGCCGCCAGGCCTCACGCAGGAACGCCGCCGCTGTCGCGCCGGCCTGGGCCAGCTCCGGCCGCCACTGACACTCGATGCTCACCCGCCCGTGGTAGCCGATCTTGTGCAGCAGCGTGAAGAAGTGCTCGAAGTCAAATGCCTGCGGGTTTTGATCCATCGGCCCATGTCCCCCCGGCTGCAGCCGATCCGCGACCTCGGCCACGTGCACGTGTACCAGCCGTTCCCCGAGGTCCAGCAGGCTCGCGTCATCCTCTTTTTCCAGCCCGTAGTGGTAGCTGTCGACGAGCATCGCCACCGCCGGGTTGTCGACCTGGTCCACCAGCTCCGCCGCCTCGGACAGGCTGTTGATCGTGTTCGTCTCGCCGCGATGGAGGTGCTCGATGACCAGCGTCACGCCCTGCCGGCCGCAGTGCTTGCCCGCGAGCTTGAGGAAGTCCAGAAGATCTTCCCGCGCCCTGTCCGGGTCGACCGCCTCGGGCCTTCGCCGCGCCGCTCCCGATCCGAACACCAGCCGGCGGATGCCCAACTTCTCCGCCCGCCGGGCCACCCGGTCCATGTACTGGTCCAGGGCCGTCACGTTTCGGTTCGGCCCGATGACCGGCAGCGACCCCGGCAGCAGGCAGTTGGCCGCCTCCATCGGCAGCGGGTGCTTGCTCGCCTCGAGCCCCTTCGCCTGCCAGGCCGCGTCATCCTCCTGGCCCAGCAAGACCTGCTGGACGTTGACCTCGATGAAATCAAACCCCGCAGCAGCCATCACCCCAGCCTGGTCCAACGATCCGCAGCAGCCCAGTCGCATGGGATATCCTTTATAGATGGGGGAGGTGGCGTGAACTGAACCTTCCGCGAATTGGGCGGCTGACCCCGCCCAGGGTGTCCGGGACGACCTGAATATCCAACCCCGTCACGTTGCCTTGGGCTGAAGAACCTCAACGTGCGTGTAAGGATCGAGATTGACCACGACCACCTCACCGTCGTCCTTCTTCAGGACCAGCCGATCGAGCCAGAGCTTGTCGTCCTTGGCGTGGGCGAACCAGGAGCCGGTCTTCTTCTGTTCGTGACGGACGACTTGGCCCTGCAGGTCGATGGTCCAGGTCTCGTCCCGCTGGGGGATCTGCTGGGTGATGCGGACGCGTTGCCCGGGTTCGAGGCGTGGGGAGGTGTCAGCGGCCATGCCGTAAGTTCCTGCGGTGCTTGAATGCTCGGACCACGATAGTCAAAAGCCGTCGTCGGCGAAAGGGCCGGCCGGTGCGGGCGGGCCCGTCGGGATTTGCTAGAATCCGGGTTCACGGGGGGTTCAGGAGAGGTGCCTGAGTGGCCGAAAGGGCCGGTCTCGAAAACCGGTGTAGCGCTTGCGCTACCGTGGGTTCGAATCCCACCCTCTCCGTTGGCATCCGTTCTCGGCAGTGCGGGATCGGTCAGAGCTGGGCTCGAGGGTTCGCGGTCAGCGTCGAAATAATGTTTCCCGACGCTAAAAAAACCTTGACGGCTGGTGGCGGGCGTGGCAAACTGGTTTCAGAACGGGCAAGTGCCCCGCCTCACAGCCCAACACGCCGCACCATGATCACCCTCCGCCCCCAAGTGGGCCTGGTGCTGAGCATCACGCCCGCTTCCAGCCTAAACCCCCCGGCCCCCCCCGCCTGACCCGACCGTCTGAAGGTGCCAAAGTTCAGCCCGCGAAGTATTCTGTCCGCTTCGGCGGATGACTTGTGGCGCTCAGACCCAAACTCGAGCCCGAGGAGTTGGATGATGTTCGATCGCAGCGACCGGCCGCAGATCTCGCT
>JADZCW010000315.1 GCA_020851395.1 Phycisphaeraceae bacterium | reverse complement strand
GGCCACGCATGGACGTCGTGCTGCTCTCGCGGATCCAATTCGCGATCACCATCATGTTCCATTACCTCTTCCCGCCGCTGACCATCGGGATGGGCGTCGTGCTGGTCTATCTCGAGGGGATGTACCTCAAGACCAAGGATCCGCTCTACGAGACAGCAGCCAAGTTCTGGACGCAGCTGTTTGCCGTGACCTTCGCCGTGGGCGTGGCCAGCGGGATCGCCATGGAGTTCCAGTTCGGCATGAACTGGGCGGCCTACTCGCGATTCGTCGGTGACGTCTTTGGCTCCGCCCTGGCGGCTGAGGGCATCTTCGCCTTCTTCCTCGAGTCCGGCTTCCTGGCTGTGCTGGTCTTCGGCTGGGACCGCGTCTCAGCCAAGTTTCACTTCTTCGCCACATGCATGGTGAGCCTGGGGTCGATCTTCTCCTCGGTCTGGATCACCGTGGCCAACTCCTGGCAGCAGACCCCCACTGGGCACGCTATCCGCGAGCACGTGGTCAACGGCATTGTCACCCGCCGGGCCGAGATCACCGACTTCTGGGCCCTGGTCTTTAGCCCCTCATCGGTGCACCGACTGGTCCACGTCTGGATCGGGGCATTCATCCTGGGCTCTTTGTTCATCATGAGCATCTCGGCCTGGTACCTGATCAAGAACAAGCACGTCGAGTTTGCCAAGCGGTCCATGACCGGGGCCCTGATCTTCGCCACGCTCTCCTCGCTGGCGCAGCTCCTCTCGGGCCACCTCCAGGCCAAGAACGTCGCTAAATATCAACCCGCCAAGCTCGCCGCCTTCGAGGGTCACTACAAGCCCACCCTTAGCCCGGATGGCCAGCCGACCGGTGCGCCGCTCTACCTCTGGGGCTGGCCCTCGGACGAGGAGCAACGTGTCAAAGGGGCTGTGTCGATCCCCGGCGGGCTGAGTTTTTTGGTGCACGAGGACTGGAACAAGCCCGTGCCCTCGCTCGAGGAGCTCGAACCGGCCTGGGGCAAACCGCCGGTGGGGATCTCCTTCCAGAGCTACCACATCATGGTGGCCTGCGGGATGTTCTTCATCGCCCTGACCCTGTTCGCCTCGCTCCTGCGGGTGACGGGACTGCTCTTTAGGGCCAGATGGCTGCTCTGGATATTCGTCTTCGCGGTCATCCCCGGCTTCGTGGCCAACGAGCTGGGCTGGGTGGCCGCCGAGGTCGGCCGCCAGCCCTGGATCGTCTACCCCACCCTCGCCAACGGCGTCCTCGAGGGTGGCCTGCGGACCGCCGACGCCGTCTCCGAGGTCGTCTCAGCGGGCCAGGTGCTCTCGTCGATCATCATGTTCGCGCTGATCTACGGCCTGCTGTTCGTGGTCTGGGTGACCGTCCTCAACCACAAGATCCAGAAGGGCCCGCAGCCCGCCGGGGCCGCCTCCGCCACCAGCATGGCCGGCCTGATGGACGCCGCCTCCTCGCTGGCCGACCGACGCGGGACGATGACCGAGTCCAAATCCAAGTCGCCGCCATCGACCTAGCCGTTGGGCCATGACGGGCGGCGATTCACACCCTTCACGGACGATCGGAGCGGATTTCGACCCCTTCCCTCAAACCTCGCGAGGATCTCTCATGGACCTCAACGTGCTCTGGTTCATCCTCCTGTGCGTGCTGCTCGGCGGCTACGCCGTGCTCGACGGCTTCGACTGGGGCGTGGGCATCCTGCACCCGTTGGCCTCGACGGACACGGAAAAGCGCATCTTCATCAACGCCATCGGCCCGCTCTGGGACGGCAACGAGGTCTGGCTCGTCACCTTCGGTGGGGCGATGTTCGCCGTCTTCCCCGAGGTCTACACCTCGGTCTTCGAGGGCTTTTACACGGCGTTCATGCTGCTCTTGTTCGCGCTGATCTTTCGGGCAGTGTCGATCGAGTTTCGAAGCAAGATGGCCTCGCCGCGATGGCGCCGGGCATGGGACACGGGCTTCTTCGTCTCCTCGCTGCTGGCGGCGGTGCTCTTCGGCGTGGCCATCGGCAATGCGGTGACGGGCATCCCCCTGACGCCGCGGGGACAGTACTACGGCGGGCTGCTGGGCCTGGTCAACTTCTATAGCGTGCTCGTGGGCCTCTTGACCGTGGCCCTGTTCGTCATGCATGGGGCGATCTACCTGTACCTCAAGACCGAGCCGCCCCTTCAGGACAAGGTCCACCACTGGATCTGGCACGGCTACGGCACGTTCGTGGTGCTCTACATCCTTACGACCATCGTCACGCTGACGCAGTACCCCTCGGCGGCTGAGAATTTCAAGCACAAGCCGTGGATGTGGTCGTTCGTGGGGCTGGCCCTGGCGGCGATCGGCAACGTGCCGCGCGCGGTTTACCTCAAGAAACCCGGCCAGGCGTTCGTCAGTTCCAGCCTGGTGATCTTGAGCCTCGTGGGCCTGTTCGCGGTTGCGATCTTTCCCCGCCTCCTGATCTCCAACCCCGATCCCCAGAACAGCCTGACGATCTACTCCGGCGCCTCGAGCCCGATGACGCTCAAGATCGCCGCCATCTTCGCCGCCGTCGGCATGCCCTTCGTCCTGGGCTACACCGCCGTGATCTACTGGTCCTTCCGCGGGAAGGTCAGGATCACCGAGCACAGCTACTAGACGGCTTGCTGGTCTTGAATCCCTCTCCCCGTCGAGGGGTGAGGGCAGGGTGAGGGGTGAGACGCAGCACGACAGAAGCGACGGTTTTGCCCTTCTTTTCCAGGGCGAGGGGTCGCCATTGGCTCGACCCTCACCCCGGCCCTCTCCCTGGGAGGGAGAGGGAGGGGGTCAGGCAGCGAACGCCCCGGCCACGGCCGGGTTGGTGATCTTCCCGTCCCGCATGTTCAGCGCCGAGGCGAAGGCCGCGTCGTTCTGGACCAATTTGTCGATCCCCTGCGAGGCCAGACGGATCACATAGGGCTGCGTCGCGTGGCAGAGCGCCTGCGTGCTGGTCCGGCCGACGGCTCCGGGCATGTTGGTCACGCCGTAGTGCACGACGCCGTCGATGATGTAGGTGGGGTTCGAGTGCGTGGTGGGCCTGGTCGTCTCGACGCACCCGCCCTGGTCGACGCCCACGTCCACGATCACCGCCCCGTTCTTCATCTGCTTGAGCAGGTCCTTCTGGATCAGCACCGGCGTCCGACCCCCGGGGATCAGCACCGCCCCGATGACCAGGTCCGCCTGCACCGCATGTTCACGCACCGCGTAGGGATCGCAGTAGACGCCCCGCACGTTCGGCGGCATCACGTCGTCGAGGTAGCGCAGCCGGTCGAGATTGACGTCCATGATGACCACCCGTGCCCCCATGCCCGCCGCGACCTTGGCTGCGTTGGTCCCCACCACGCCGGCCCCGAGGATCAGCACGTCCGCCGGCTCGACCCCCGGCACACCGCCGAGCAGGATGCCCCGGCCCATCATGGGTTTTTCCAGGTACTTCGCCCCCTCCTGCACGCTCATCCGCCCCGCCACCTCGCTCATCGGCGTCAAGAGCGGCAGCCGCCCCGACGCGTCCGTCAGCGTCTCATACGCCACGGCCGTGATCTTGGACTTCAGGCACGCGTCGGTCAGCGCCTTGCTCGCGGCGAAGTGGAAGTAGGTAAACACCACCTGTCCAGCTCGGAGCATGTCGAGCTCTTCGCCCAACGGCTCCTTGACCTTGACGATCATCTCGGCCCGCTCGAACACCCGCCCGTGCTCAGTCTCGATCGTCGCGCCGGCCTCGACGTATTGCGCGTCCTCGAAGCCGCTGCCCAAACCCGCGCCGGCCTCGACGATCACCTCATGCCCCGCCTGGCGCAACATCGCCACGCCCACCGGAAGCATCGCCACGCGGTACTCATCGCTCTTGATCTCACGAGGAACGCCCACAATCATCGCCTGTGCTCCCAGGGGTCCGCGGTGCGGTGGGCCGGGGCTGACTCCCCCGGCCGTTGGCG
>JADZCW010000314.1 GCA_020851395.1 Phycisphaeraceae bacterium | reverse complement strand
TGCTGCGCCGACAGATGGCCAAGAAGTTCCAGGGCACGCGTTGGGAGGAGATCTGGGATTACGAGGTCGAGCGATCCTACGGTGGGCCGGGGCTCTACTGCTGGCAGGTCATGGGCGACCGCTGGTACGGCCCGGCCCAGCGGCTCGTCGGCCCCGAGACACGCCGGAAGATGCGGGACGTGATCGACGCCTACCTGGGGAACTGGGTGCTCGACGAATCCAAGTACATCCCCTTCCGGGGGATGCTGCTGTTCGTCGGGCCCGGGATCGCGACGTGGGGCGGGTACGACGACGCGGGCAAGTTCTCCACGAACCTGCTCGACACTCTCTGGCACCTGGCCTATTACGGCGACGACTGGTCCACGCTCGACGGCCGATGGCCCATGCTCAAGCGATTCTTCATCACACCGCTCGAGTGCGACTGGAAGGGCGTGGGCCGTTACGGCATCGCGGAGATGGGCGACGAGGCCGCCCCGCCCATCGCCTACGCGCGATTGGCGTATCACTTCGGCGACGTGGATCAGTACGCCTGGGGCTGTTACATCTTCGCCCGCGAGCTGGTGCATCACTACGTCAAACAAGTCGGCAGCGAATACTTCCGGGGGCACCAGCCCTACCAGAGCATGGAGCCGATGCGGGGGAAGGTGTGGCTGACCAATCTGTGGGGCGACGTCATCGGCTGGCAGATCGACGGCCCGGTCTACCCGGAAACGACCGGCGAACGGCAGTCGAACAACCGCTGGGTGCGCTTCTCGAGCTTCGACGTGGCGAGGTTCTACCACGACGTGCTGCCCAAGGAGGTCAGGGCCGAGCTCGACGACCTGACCGAGCGGGCCCGCCGGGCGAACGACCAGGACGTCTTCTACAAGATCCACAGCGAGGCGGCCCACATCGCGCCGTCGCTGGTGCGCCTGCGGGCGATGCTGACCGACGACACGCCACAGGACCTCCTGACGCTGGCCCCGCTCGAGAGCTGGGACCTCTTCCGATCCAGCGATTTCGCGTCGATGACCGTCTCGGTGCTGCGGGCGGACCCCGCGGCGCGCCGGCCGCTGGTGGAATTGATCCCGCCCCTGCGGACGAACGAGGTGCTGGGGATCGAGCGTCTGGGCCAGACTGAGGGCTCGCCGTCGCTGGTGTTGGCCGTGCGCCCGCCGTACGCCGCCCGTGTGTACAAGGCCATGCGGCACTGGCCAGCGCTGACGTGGGGGAGTTGGCCGTCGCCGACGCCTGCCAAGTCATGGAAACAGGGGAGCTGGTGGTCGTTCGGGCAGGTGATCCCGGCGGACGTCGAGGGGCGGGGCATGACCAGCGAACGGCTGAACTGGAACACACGCCTGTGGTGGATGGACCCGAACACGCCGACGGACAAGGCGCCGACAACTTCGCCGTCAGCCGGAGCGCCATAGCCCAGGATGATGGTCAATCTCAGGCCGCGTGCTTGTCCTGATCGACGCTGACGCTGTTGCGGCCGGCGAGCTTGCTCTGGTACAGCAGGTCGTCCGCGCGTTTGAGCACCGCGGCGAGGTCGTCGCCCTCGCGGGTGACGGTGGCCCCCGCGGAGATGGTCACGCAGATCGATCGGCCGGCGACGCGCAGGCTCGATCGCTCGACGAGCATGCGAATGCGCTGGCTGATGGTGTTCAGGCCGGGGTGATCCACGCCGTCGAGCAGGACGAGGAACTCGTCCCCGCCCCAACGGGCCACGAGGTCGAAGCACCGGCAGGCGCTGCCGAGGGTCTGAGCGACCATCTTGAGCGCGTGGTCGCCGATGTCGTGGCCGAAGGTGTCGTTGAGGCGCTTGAAGTGATCGACGTCGACCAACAGCACGCCCGAGATCCACCCGCTTCGCCGGCATTGGTCCAGCCGGGCGGCGAGGATGGACTCGGCGTAGCGTCGGTTGGCCATGCCCGTCAGCGGGTCGGTGTGAGCCAAGCCCTCGAGCTTGCGGATGTGCTCCATGGCCTGGAGCTTGGCGGAATTGTCGGTGAAGATCTCCACGGCCCCGACCGGCTGCCCGTCCTGGCCCGGGATGGGGTTGGTGCGGACCTGGATGGGCACGCGGTGGCCGTCCTTGTGTCGGAGGTAGACGTCGTGGCAGCAGCGCTGGCCGCTGCGGATCGAGTCGGTCAGCGGGCAGCCGTGCTGGCACAGCGACTGACCCGATTCGTCGACGTGCGCGAGCAGGTTGTCCTGGCAGAACCGGCCGACGACTTCAGACGCGGCGTAGCCGGTCAGCCGCTCAGCGGCCTTGTTCCAGTAGGTGATCCGTCGATGACGATCGACGAAGTAGACGCCGTCGTCGAGGTGGTCCAGGAGCGTCCGGTAGAACTCGGAGACGTCGGCCATGATGGGCCTCCAATACCCCGTCTGCCGGCGACAACGATCATAGCCCGCCGGCCCCGCCACCCCGAGACAGGATCGGCCAAAAGCCTTAGACGCTTGACGCAAGGCCCTGGAATCAACCTCCGCCCGCACCGATCGGTCGTTTCTAATGCTTGTCCATCGGCAGGGCGATGCAGAAGTCCGAGCCGCGCCCGACCTCCGAGTGCACGCGCAGGGCCCCGCCGTGGGCGTCGACGATCCGCCGGGCGGTGGGCAGGCCCAGGCCGGTGCCGCCGCGCCGCGTGGTGAAGTAGGGTTCGAAGATCCGGCCTAGGTTCTCCGCGGCGATGCCCGGGCCGGTGTCGGTGACGTGGACCTGGATCTCGTCCTGGCCCTCCTGGCGGAGGCGTTCGGTGCGGATGATCAGGTCGCGGGCCCCGCCGTGGGGCTGGTTCTTCTGGCGGGCGACCTCCATGGCGTGCACGGCGTTGAGCATGAGGTTGAGGATCGCCTGCTTGAGGTGGGCGCCGTCGACGGAGGCGGTGGCGGGCTGGGCGCCGAGCTGCGTGCGGATCTGGACACCGGCGGCGGCGGCCTGGGGGTTGAAGAAATCGGCCAGTTCGTCGACCAGGGCGTTGAGGTTGGTCGGTGAGGGGTCGAGCTCGAGCCGGCCGGCGAAGCGCAGGAAGTCCTCGAGGATGTCGCGCAAGCGTTGCGTCTCGCGGGTGAGCGAGTCGAACCGCCGGCCGACGCGGCCGAGGAGCTCCTGGTCGTTTTCTGAGGACGCCTCTTGGCCGGCGAGCTGGCGGATGTCTTCCTGGATGAGTTGGATGTTGAGGTTGACCGAGGACAGCGGGTTCTTGATCTCGTGGGCCAGGCCGCTGGTCAGCGTTCCGAGCTCGGCGAGGCGCTCGGCGGCCCGTGCGCGTTCGAGCAGGCGTTGCACCCGCCGGGCCGTGCGGCGCGCGGTCAGCAGGACCAGGGGCAGGCAGAGCACAAACCCCGCGACCACGGCCGCGCCAAGGTAGAGACCATTCATTGCCGCTGGAGCATATCCTCGAGCCGCGGACGCGTCATCCGCCGGACGACCCCCCTACCGATCGCACCCGCCGTGCCCGCTTCCCTCAGCCGCGGGCCGTGACCCTCCCCATCCTGATGACGATGCCGAGCCTGCCTTACGACGACTGAGTCGTGACGGGGGGCGCCTCGACTTTGACGGCTTCCTGGGCCGCCAGAGCGCGCTTGACCTGGCGGGCCTGCAGACCCTTGTCGCATTCGATCAACTCGTACTCGACGGGTTCGCCGTCCTTGAGCAGACGGAAGCCCTGGCCGTCGATGTGGCTGTAGTGGACGAAGACGTCCTGCCCGGCCGGGCCGACAATGAAACCATACCCCTTCTTCGGATCAAACCACTTGACTGAAC
>JADZCW010000313.1 GCA_020851395.1 Phycisphaeraceae bacterium | reverse complement strand
TCGAACGCGCGGTGCAACGCCCGCAGCGACTCGCTGTCGTCCTTGAAGTTGTCCCAGCCGCCGATGCCCCAGCAGCCGAAGCCGATCTCGCTGACCTTGATGCCGCTCTTGCCGAGTGTCCGGTATTTCATGAAGCCTATCTCCTGCGTGAATCGAGGGAAAAACAAACGTTTGGCGGGCTGAGTCGTTGCCCGCGATCGTGCGATCCGAGATCGCTCCCCGAGCGAACGATGCACCGGAATAAACTTCCGGGGGCCGGGGGGTTACCTGGGCTTGATCATCACCGGCAGGTCGTCGGCGTTGGAGAAGCGGAAGTAGAAGTCATACCCGCCAACGACGTCCACGACCTTGGCCACGATCCGATTCTCGCCCTGCTGGAGGGTGACGCCCTGGGTCTGGTCCTGGTCCCAGTCCGAGCCGCGGCGCTTGGCGTCATAGCTCATCACCTTCTTGCCGTTGATCCAGACGGTGATGTAGTCGTCGCTGCCGGTCCAGAGCGTCAGGTTCTCCATGGCCTTGTCGCAGTGGATGTACGCCACGGCATACACGGCCGCGTGGTCGATGCCGTCGTACATCGCCTCGAGGTTGACCTGCCCGGGCTGGGCTTCGCCGACGAACTTCTTGACGATCCAGCTCGTGCCCTCGGGGGCCGGGGTGTCGAACGTCAGGTCCGCCTCGTTGGGGATGAACTCATGGGTCGCGGCCTCCTGCTGGTCGCCGCCGCCGAAGTCTTCAGCCGCGAACTTGAACGGCCCGAGCACCGCCCACTGCATGACGAAGTGCTCCTCATTGAGGAACGGGTCCGCCTCCGGGTCGGGAGGCAGGGCGTCGCTGATCGGCTTCGTCGGCTCGGAAGCGGCCGGGGCAGCGGGCGCGGCTTCTTCCGCCCGGACAGGCATGCTCGCCGAGAGGCCGGCCGCCAGCGTCAGGATCGTGACGCGATGGATCATGCTCAAAAAGGGGGTCTGCATCGTCCTTTCCTCCTGGGGTTGAGGGGATGGTGAATGAGGGTTGAAATTGTAACCTGTTGACCGACTTCATGAGTGAGGGACCGCCCGCCGGGCCCTGGGGCGGGTCATGCCCTCCTGGCGGCGTCTCCACGCAGGGGGTACCCTCCCGCCATGAGCCAGGATTTTCTGCTGATCAACGGGGAACTGCTTGACGCCGGCGTCAGCTCGTCCGCCGCCGGGGCCGTCGTCCGCCGGCGCGGATCGGCTGTGCTGATCCACCAGGGCCTGATCGTCGCCCTGGGTTCGGAAAAGGCCGTGCGCAGCCGGGCCCGCGGCGACGAACCCCTCGTCGACCTGGCCGGCCGAGCCGTCACCCCCGGCTTGGTCGACAGCCACTGTCACCTCGACGGCGTGGGCATGGCCAGCCTCTGCCCGGACCTGAGCGCCACGACCTCCAAGGCCCAGTGCCTGGACATCATCCGCCATGCCGCCGCCGAACGCGCCAAGGACCCCGCCCTGGCCAAGGAATGGCTCCTGGGCCTGAGCTTCAACATCAACGTCTGGCCCCCCTCGGAAGTTCAGGATCTGGCGATCGCGGACCTCGACGCCGCCACGGGAGATATCCCCAGCGTGCTCGTGCAGTTCGACGGCCACTCCTGTTGGGTGAACTCCGCCGCCCTGCGCGCCAGCGGAGTCGATCCTGCCGCTCCCCCGGAGGCGCCGACCGGCGGCCGTCTCGGCCGCGACGCCAAGGGGAAGCCCAACGGCCTGCTCTACGAAAACGCCATGGGCCTGCTCCGGCTGCCCCCGCCCACACGTGAGCTACGAGCGAGACACGTCCGCCTGGGCATGGCCATCTACGCCAAGAACGGCTACACCAACGCCCACGTCGTCGGCTCGGGCAATCACCTGCCGATCACCGAACTGCTCGACATCGCCGCCGAGTTGCACGCCTCGCATGGCCCCATGCTCCGCGTCCGTGGCTACCCGCTCTTTGAACACCTCGACGCCGCCCTGGACCACCGCCACCGCCACGCCCGCGACATCTTTCACCATGTCGCCGGCGTGAAGACCTTCTTCGACGGCTCGCTCAACAGCCACACCGCCTGGATGCTCCAGCCCTACCAGGGCGAGGGCGAGAACGCCGGCTTGACCGTCATCCCGCCGCAGGAGCTTCGCCGCCAGGTCGCCCAGTCCAACGCCGCCGGGTTTCCCCTGGCCTGCCACGCCATTGGCGACCGGGCCGTGCGTGAACTGCTCGACGCCATCGAGGCCGTCGGCTCGCCGGACCTGGTCAACCGCGTCGAGCATGCCCAGCACCTCAGCCCCGAGGACCTCGGCCGCTTCGCCCGGCTGAGCGCCGTGGCCTCGATGCAGACCTGCCACCTGCTCCCCGACTGGAAGACCGCTGACCGCGTGCTCGGTCCGCGGGCCCGCTGGTCCTACGCCGCGCAGAGCTTGCTCGACGCTGGAGCCACGGTCATCCTCGGCTCCGACGCCCCCGTGGTCCCCTGTGACCCGCGTGACTCCTTGCTCTCCGCCGTCTGGCGCGTCGACCACGAGGGCGAGCCCCACGGCGGCTGGTACGCGAGCGAACGCCTCATACCCGAGCAGTGGCTCTGGATGCACACGCGCGGCCCGGCCCTGGTCACCGGTGAGGCCAAACAGTTCGGCACGCTCGAGCCGGGCACGGAGGCCGACCTGACGATCTGGAACCGCGATCCCCTGGCCGCCGCCACCGCCGGGCCGGAGGCGATCAAGGCCCTGACGATCGACGGGACGATCCTCGCGGGATCGTTCACGCACCGGACGTGGTGAGGATGTCGCCTTTGTGTCTGTCAGAGCCAGTCACTGTGCGTCGCAGAGCCCGACTTGGACGTGAACTTGAAGACGCTATTTCAGAATCCGATCGTTGATCCGGGCATGGGCATGCCGGCCGATTCTTCGCGTATATTAGATGACCCAGCGTGTCTGACATTCGCAGCCGGATTGTCTCGTGTTGGGATAGGATGATTGCCATGCTTCATCTTCGATGCGGCACACTGGCGGATTTTGACTTCCTGTACCAGGTGGATGTCGAAGATGAAGGCATCTCGGTCGATTTCAAGGCCGACTGGACGGAGAAAGAATGGGAGTCACACCGCCAGCGGATACGCTCCCTGTTGTCTGACGATCATGCGGCCACCTTCATCCTTGAGGATGCAGACTCGCATTGCCGTGTCGGGGTTGTCTGCGGCTTTTTTCGGAACATTGACCGGGACACGTTCCCCTACCCGACAGGTTTCGGCTTCCTGTCGCGGGATATCTTTCCACACGATGGCCGATTTTGCGAGGTTTACCAGCTTTGGGTGGATCCGGCATACCGTCGTCGCGGACTGGGCAGCGCCCTCAAATGTGAGTTGGAGTACGAGTGCCTTCGGCGTGGCGTTGGCCTGATTTACACACACACGGAGAGTGCTAATAAGCATGTCATCGCACTGAACCATCGGCTGGGATACCGATGCGTGCGCGTGGGGCCCATATGGGATGATGTTGAACGTGTGAGTCTTGTCAAAGACCTGAGGCCGGCCTGAATTACTCATGGGGTCGACTCAGGTGCATTTTGCGCGAAATCCCATTTCAGCAGTGAAATTACATGCCAATCTGAGGCCGCTTGGGGTCCGGCCAGTCGACGTGGAAGAACTTTCCGCGCGGCTGATCGACGCGCTCGAAGGTATGAGCGCCGAAGTAGTCTCGCTGGGCCTGGAGGAGATTCGCCGGCAGGTTGGCTGTGCGGTAGCTGTCGAAGTAGGACAGGGCGCTCATAAAGCCTGGGCAGGGCACGCCGGCCTGGGCTGCCAGGGCGATCACGCGCCGCCAGTTGGCTTGACCGGTCGCCAGCGTCCGCTTGAAGTAGCCGTCGAGCATCAGGTTCGCCAGCTTCGGGTCGCGGTCGAACGCTTCCTTGATCTTCTGGAGGAAGCGGGCGCGGATGATACACCCGCCGCGCCAGATCATGGCGATCTCGCCGAACTTCAGCGTCCAGTGATACTCCTTCTGCGCCTCGGCCATCAGGGCGAAGCCCTGGGCGTAGGAGCAGATCTTCGAGCAGTACAGGGCGTCGCGGATGGCCTCGATCATCGCCTTCTTGCCGCGGATCGTCGTGGCCTTGGGCCCCTTGAGCTTCTTGCTCGCGGCGACGCGCTCCTCCTTGATGGCGCTGATGCAGCGGGCGAAGACGGCCTCGGCGATCGTCGGGGCCGGCACGCCCATGTCCAGGGCGCTGACGGAAGTCCACTTGCCGGTTCCCTTCTGACCGGCCGTGTCGAGCACGGAGTCCACCAGATATTTGCGGGGTTTGACGGGGTCCTTCTGCCCGAGGATGTCAGCCGTGATCTGGATGAGGTAGGAATCAAGCTCACCCTGGTTCCAGTCGGCAAACACCTCAGCCATCTCCGGGGCGGTCATGCCCAAGAGCTCGCGCATCACGAGGTAGGCCTCGCAGATCAGCTGCATGTCCCCGTACTCGATGCCGTTGTGGACCATCTTGACGTAGTGGCCCGCGCCGTCGGGCCCGATGTGCGTCGCGCAGGGCACGCCGCCGGCGACGGGCTTGCCCGGAGCGGCGTCCTCCATGGGCCGGCCGGTCTTGGCGTCGACCTTGGCGGCGATCGCTTCCCAGATGGGTTTAAGCGTGCTCCACGCCTCGGCCGGCCCGCCGGGCATGAGGGACGGGCCGAAGCGTGCGCCCTCCTCGCCGCCCGAGACGCCCGAGCCAATGAAGTTGAACCCTTTGGCTGTGAGCTCCTTCTCCCGGCGGATGGTGTCGGTCCACTGGCTGTTGCCGCCATCGACGATGACGTCGCCCTTTTCCAGGAGCGGCAGCAGGGGGGCGATGGTGTCATCCACCGCCTTGCCGGCCTTGACCAGCAGGATGATCCGCCGCGGCCGCTTGATCGACGCCACGAACTGCTCGAGCGTCGCGCAGCCGACGAGCCGGTCAGCCGCGGGCTCCTCGCGATGGGCCTTCTCGACGAACTCGGTCATCTTTTCGGTCGTGCGGTTGTAGACGGCCACGACAAAGCCGTGGTCGGCCATGTTCAGCACGAGGTTCTGACCCATCACCGCCAGGCCGATCAGGCCGACGTCCGCTTGCTTGTTCGACATGAAAACCGCTCCGTGAGTAAGCACGCTCGTCAGCAACCTTGCCGCCGATGCGCGAAACAGGCGTAGATGATACTGAATCGTAGGTTGGCGGTGGAAAGCTCACCCCGGACGATCAGGCCGGGGTCTTGAGGGCCTTCCCGGCCGCCCCGGTCCAGGCGTCGACGTAGCTCAGGCAGTGCAGGCACATCATCGTGCCGAGCATGTCGCCGATCGGGTGCGGCTGATCGCACAGGCGGATCGAGTGGTGCGTCGTCAGGCAGTCCTCGCGGTGCATGGCGAAGGCGCCGTCGGGCTTGCGGTAGTGGGCCATCAGCGCCGCCGCCAGACTCCGCCCCGCGGCGAGGATGTCCGCGTGGCGGTGCCCGGCCTGGAGCTGTTTGTCCAGGTTCCAGAGCACCCACATCGGGTCCCAGTTCAGGCACATGTTCCTGCGCGTGGTGAACTCACCGGTCGGCTTCTGGTGGGCGAGGATGAAGTCGATCGCCTTCGTGGCGTGGGGTACCGGTCGGCCCGTGGCGACGTAGGCCATCATCACCTTAAACAGTCCCGCGATGGCCGTGTCCGCGTCAAACTCGGGCATGCGCCGCGAGGGCAGCCCGGTGGCCGGATCGAGGATGCCGCGCTCGAGGGCCTCGAACACCGCCGCCAGGGCCGGGTGGCGGTCGTGCTGCTCGTCGGCAGGCTTGGAACGAAGGAACGCACGGATCGCCCGGGCCCAATCCTCGCCGCGCATCCAGGGATTGCGCCAGTCGAGTTGCTCGAGCGTCCACTGCCCTCCATCGACCTGCGACAAGTCAGCGAATTGTGCCGTCGGAAGGGGGTAACGCGGTTGTCCACCGAGGATGGTTAGCGCCTCGACCGCCGAGGCATGCCGCTGGCCCCAGACCTGCGGCCAGGTGTGGTGGCCGGTGTAATACTCCTCGGTCTCCAAGGGGTCCTTGAACCAGCCGTCCCTGGGATCCTGGCAGCTCAGCAGGTACTCGATGGCCTCCTCACGCTGCTGCTTGGAGATGCTGCCGAGCGCGTCGAAATTGCTGAGCATGCCGATCGCCATCCCCGAGGCCTTGAGCGACCAGGGCTGGAAGGTCTTGGCATGGTATCGCCACCGGCCCCAGCCGTGCTCCTTGTTCCGCACGGTCTCGAGCCATTGCAGCAGTCCCGGTCGGACACTTTCAACCAGTCCCATCGACATTCATTGGCTCCCGCGGATCGTCCTTCCGTGGACGGCACCCTGCGACCGCACACGCTCTACCACTCATTGGCCTGGATGTAGTCCTTGTCGCCTCGCAGGAAGTTGAGGATGTTCTGCGTCGCTCGCACGGCCTGCCGCTCAACGCTCTCATACGTCCGGCTGGCGATGTGGGGGGTGACGAGGATGTTGTCGACCGTCTGGAAGACGTGGGGTGTCTTGATGGGCTCCTCTTCCAGCACGTCCGCCGCATATCCCCCCAGTCGGCCTGACTTGCACGCCTCGGCCACGTCGGCCTCGTGGACCAGGCCGCCGCGAGCGCAGTTGATGATCCAGGCGCCTTTCTTCATCTTCTCGATGAAGGCCCTGTTGACCATGCCGCGGTTCTCGTCGCTGAGGTTCATGTGCAGGCTCAGCACGTCCGCCGCCGCGGCGACCTGCTCGGCCGACTGACCGTGCGAGACCTCGTACTGCTCGGAGAACTTCGCGTCCCAGTAGACGTCGAAGGCGATCACCTTCATGTCAAACGCCAACGCCCGCTTGGCCACTTCCTTGCCGATCCGGCCCAGGCCGAGAATGCCCAG
>JADZCW010000312.1 GCA_020851395.1 Phycisphaeraceae bacterium | reverse complement strand
CCTTCGGCCGGACCGCTGAGGTGATCAACCAGTACCTCCGCAAGGGCTCGCCGATCTTCATCGACGGCCGGCTCAAGCTCGACCAGTGGCAGGACAAAGAGGGCAACAACCGCTCGAAGCTCAAGGTGGTCGTCGACCAGTTCCAGTTCATCGACAGCCGCGAGAACCGGGCCGGCACCGACAACGGCGAAGGAGCCGCCGGGGGCGCCCCCCGCGCCCCCCGTCCCGCCGCGGCGCCCCGACCGCAGCGATCCGCGAATCAGGGCTCCGTGGCCGGCCAGTCCGCCCCCATGCCCGCCGACCCCCACCAACCCGTGGAGGAGGATGACATCCCGTTCTGAACACCTGCCCCACCTTTCCAGGTGGGGCTCATCATCCCCCATGCTGGTGTTCGCCAGTCACGGCCGAGTGAGCCGGACAAAGCGAGCGCCTAACCAACGTGCCGACGGCAACCGTTGGCCCGAAAGGACACCATGAAAGCTGTTGAACTGCTCCTAACAGAAAGCGTGGACAATCTCGGCATCGTCGGCGACGTGGTCAAGGTGCGTCCCGGCTATGCCCGCAACTTCCTCCTGCCCCGCGGCCTGGCCACCACGCCGACCCAGGGCAACATCAACCGCCTGCAAGAGAAGCGAAAGATCGTCCAGGAAGAGATGCGCCGCCGCCGGGCCGAGCTCGAGCAGCTGATCGAGAAGGTCGCCGGCTACGAACTGAGCATGACCCGCGCGGCTAATGAGCAGGGCGTGCTCTTCGGCGGCGTCTCGCAGCACGAGATCGCCCAGGCCCTGCGCGACGCCGGCTTCGCCGTCGACGACCGGGCCGTCCGCATCGGCGAGCAGATCAAGCGCGTCGACAACTACACCATCCCCATCCAGTTCGCCTCGGACCTGCGTACCGAGATCAAACTCGCGGTCGTCTCCGACAAGCCCATCGAGGAGGAGGAAGAGGTCGAGGGCGAGTTGATCAATGAGGACGAGGCGGCCGAGAAGGCCCAGAAGATGGACAAGAAGAAAAAGAAGGAAGAGGAATAAGCCGCCCAAACCGTTGGGGCTGGCACGAATGACCGACGTCGGTTCCCCGTCGAAACCAAGAAACCCAGGCTCCTCGCCTGGGTTTTTCTTTTTTTGATGCGATTTACCACGGAGGACACGGAGGTCACGGAGAAGACACAGAGGGGATACTTATCGTGCGCCAGACTTCTTGAATTGACTCTGCTTTCTACTCCGTGTCCTCTGTGCCCTCCGTGGTAAAAGGTTTCATGGTTTGACGGGGCCGGCCGAGAGGACCGCATGCCGGCGCATGGTCGCACCGCCGGTGAGGTTCTGGACGTCGGCGAAGCCGTGCTGCTTGAGGATGCGCGTGCCGATGTAGCTGCGCAGGCCCGAGGCGCAGTGGACGAGTGTGGGCTTGGAGGGGTCGAGTTTACCGATCCGTTGTCGCAGCTCGTCGAGCGGAATATTCTTGACGGCCACGTCGTCCGTGCCGGCCAGAGGGTTCGTGGCGTGCTCGGCCGCGGTGCGGAGGTCCACCACCTGCTTGCCCGCCAGCTGACTTGCGGGGGGCACGTGCTCGACCAGGCCGTCGAGGTCGTTGCTCGCGGCGAACCCAGCCATGTGCACGGGGTCCTTGGCTGAGCCGAAAGGCGGGGCGTAGGCGAGGTCGAGGTTGGTCAGATCGCGGACCGTCCCGCCGAAGTGCAGCACGGTGGCGATGACGTCGACGCGTTTGTCCACGCCCTCGCCGCCGACAGCCTGGGCGCCCAGGATCTTGCCCGTGTCCGGCTCATAGAGGAGCTTGAGGACCATCGGCTGAGCGCCGGGGTAGTAGCCGGCGTGATGGTTGGCCTGGATGATCACGCTCTTGACGGCGCGGCCGAGGCGTTTGGCGAGCTTCTCGGTCAGGCCGGTCATGGCCGCGGTCTTGCCGAAGACGCGGACGATCGACGTGCCCCAGACTTTATCCATCGGGGCGCTGCGGCCGGTCGCGGCGTGCTCGCCGGCGAGGCGTCCGGCGCGATT
The DNA here is from genome assembly GCA_020851395.1 of Phycisphaeraceae bacterium. Lineage (GTDB taxonomy): Bacteria > Planctomycetota > Phycisphaerae > Phycisphaerales > Phycisphaeraceae > JADZCW01. Next base: position 782 of record JADZCW010000312.1, on the reverse strand, counting down.
GGCCGGGCCGGCCAGGGGGACGCGCAGCGGCTGATCCGTCGGGCCATAGATGTATTCCGCTGCGTCGCCGACGGCGTAGATGGTCGGGTCGTTGGTCTGGCTGAAGGGATTGACCTTGATGCCCTTGCTCGGGCCGAGCTCAAGGCCCGCCTCCTCGGCGAGCTTGGTGTTTGGGCGCACACCGATGCCCAGGATGACCAGGTCGGTGGCGATGGCTTGGCCGCTGGCGAGCGTGACGGCGGTGGCACGATCGCCCTGCGTCTGGAGGCCGGCGATGCCGTTGCCGAGGTGCAGGTCAACCTTGTGGGCGACAAGCTCCTCCTCGAGGAGGTGCGCCATCTCCGGGTCCAGTAGCGGCAGCACCTGGTCGGTCAGTTCGACGAGGCTGACATGGATGCCGCGATCCGCGAGCTGCTCGACCATCTCCAGGCCGATGAACCCCGCGCCGACGACGACCGCGCGGCCCGGCCTGGCGGTGTCGAGGTAGGTCTTGATGCGGTCGGTGTCCTCGAGGTTGCGCAGGGTGAAGACATTCGCCGCGTCCGTTCCCGGGATCGGCGGGACGATCGGCGAAGCGCCGGGGGCGAGGATCAGGCGGTCGTACGCCAGTTCGTAGGTGGTGTTGGCGTCCCGGTCGAGGACTTTGACGAGCTTCCGGGGGCGGTCGATGGCCAGGGCCTCGTGGCGGGTGCGCAGGTCGATGTTGAATCGCTGGCGGAAGAGATCGGGCTTGGCCACGATGAGCTTGGCGCGGTCCTGGATCTCGCCGCCGAGGTAGTAGG
>JADZCW010000311.1 GCA_020851395.1 Phycisphaeraceae bacterium | reverse complement strand
TGGCCCAACCGTGACCGCCATCGCCGCCGATCCGGAGCGTGTCTAGGGCAAAGTTGGCGTCGTAGCCGGCGAGGATCGCCCCCAGGTCCAGCCCGGCGACTTCAAAGCTCTTGGCCTCGGCCGGATCACCCTCGAAGATCAGCGTGAGGTTCTCCAGGCCGGCAACCTTGACCGGATCACTGCCCTGGACGTCAAAACGAGCATCGTCAAGATGGATGCTCGTCCCGCTGACGGCTTCGAACTCCGCCGTCTTCCCCAGGAGGAACGACCATCCAATGGTGATGCCCACGGTAGGGTTCGTGATATGCAGGGCCCCATGACCGTCGGCGAAGTGCCCGATGTAGAGACTGTTCATGGCATGCAACGTACCGCCCGACATCACGTAGGTCGCTGTGGCAGACGCCGCTCCCGAATAGATCTCCATGGGATAGAAGGTATCCACGCCGTGAATGACATCGCCGCCGGTTTGTTCGAAGCGAGATGGTCCAGTAAGACCCAAGAGAGCCCCGAGTTGAAAGTATTGCGTGGAGAGGGTGCCGCCGTGCATCTCGTAGACAGACTCGTCTCCCTTATAACCCCAGATGCGCACTACGCCGTGGTCAATCACGCCATCGTACTGCACGAATCTCCCAGCCGTCTGGATGGCGGTAGCGGAATTGATCCACGCATGTTCTAACCTGCCCCCGTACATCACCGAAGGTTCGCTTGTGGGCTTGAGCTCAACACCTTTAAGATAGGCTCCAGGGTGAATCGTGACCGTGTTACTCAGCGTGATCGCCCTGTCCTCGGCCGCGTCAATCGTGCCCCAGACGTCGGTCGGATCGCCGATGCTGCCGGCGCCGCTGACCGTCTTACCGGCCGGGATGCTCAGCGTGGTACCTCGGACATGTGTCATGCCCTGGTTGGTGAAGCTGCCGAAGTCCGCCGCGGGATCGTCCCCGGCATCATGGATCAGCAACGATTCCGGCCCAAGCGTGACCGAAACATTGCCGGCATTCGTCAGTGTCCGAGGCCCAAAATCGACGATGCCGTTGATCGACAGCGAGGAAGGCGACGAAGGGAAGATGAACTGTGAGGAGGGCCGTCCGGGCGAGCCGATCACCCATCCATAACTGATGTCCAGCGATCCGCCGCCCCACTCGTAGCGGCCTCCTGGTTGAACGGCCAACTTCCCAGCGGCATGCGAGCCGCCCGTCTGGGAAAAGGTACCTCCTATTCTCACGGACTTGGCGGTAAGAACGCCGGCCCCTTCCAGATGATATTGACCATCGACAACCAAGGAATCCGTGTCATGCGTGCCCCCGGATTGGAGGAAGCTCCCTCCGACGCCGCCAATACTTGGCTTGCCGACGAACGTGGAACTCTTGGTCAGTTGCCCTGCTTGCAGGTCATAGGCTCCGGACGAGCCGGCATCCCAACCGACATACAAGCCGAAATCGGGCGATACAATTCCACCGGTCTGCGTCACGGCGGCAGTGCCGTCGCTGCCCACTCTCATCACATTCGGCAGCAACTCACCCCCGGTGATGGCCAGCGTCATGGTCCCGCTGCCGGTGGCATCCAAGTTCAGGTCCCCGAGCTCCGGCCCCGGCCCAGCGGCGCTGTAGGTAACGATCCGATCAGCAGCATCCGCTTGGAGAAGAAAGACCTTGTCGTCCACCCCCGGCGCCCCCGCCCCCCCCAGCCCGCCCGCCGTGGCCGACCAGTTCGCCGGATCGCTCCAGTCCCCCGACCCGCCGACCCAATAGCGGTCCGCCGCCAACGTGGGCCGAGCCTGAAAGAGCCAACAACAGGCGATGACGACCAGGAACGCCGCAAGCGATCGCTTCATGGAAGACATGTGTGGTCCTCGAATAGCAGATATGTCATTATAAATAACGCCACGACCGTCCTTTGTCAAGAGAATTCTCAAAAAAAACAGATTTTCAAATAAGATATGTGCCAAGAAGTTATGAGGTCTGACCGACGCTTACGCCACCAGCAGCACCTTCCTGGCGATTTGCCGGTCGTGCTCATGGCTTCTGGCGTATCATCCACCAACGGATCGCGCCGGCGAACAGGCGGCAAACAAAGGAACGTTTTCTACCCGACCATGTTCCACCGATTCAATAGCACTGCCAATAGTACTCAGCCACCCTCTGGCGCTTCGTCAACCAAGCGGCATTATCGAAGCATTGGCTGGCTCCTCCTCCTCGGGCTGCCAATCCTGCCCGCCACCGTGTCCTGGTGGTCTCATATGCCGAAGATATTGGCTCTGTCGACGAGACCGAGCGAAGTCGACCTAGCCCAGGCGCTGGCCTGGGATCGCCTGCAGGCCCTGATCTGGATCGACGCCCGCTCCGAAGCCGCCTATGCTCAACAACACATCCCAGGGGCGATCTTGCTCAATGAGGATCAGTGGGACGAGCTGTTTCCCGCATTCTTCGCCCGCTGGCAACCGGGTCTGGAGGTGGTGGTCTACTGCGACTCTTCCCTCTGCGACGCCAGCTATCAAGTGGCTGAGAGGCTACGGAAGGACCTACACTCGGATCGCGTCCACGTCCTGCATGGCGGATGGCAGGCGTGGGTGAATGCGCAAGGTCGCGATTAGATCGTTTGTTTCATCGCCTTTTCGCGGGGTCAGCCCATGCCAGCCCTCCCGCGACGTGCATTGATCTACATTTCACTGCCGTTTGCCCACATTCCGGACATCCGGCATCAGCTCCGCTGGCTGGACGCGCAATGCCTTCGCCAGGCGTTCGACGGTCTCGAGGCGGACGTTGCGTTGGCCGCGTTCGATGAGGCTGATGTGGGTGCGATGGAGTTTGGCTTGGGCGGCCAGGGCTTCCTGGGACAGGCCTAGACCTTCACGAACTTGGCGGACACGGTCGCCGAAGGCTTGACAGTACTTGGTGCTCATACAACTTGACAAGTCTGACGGCCCGGGCACAATCCGACGACAGACAAAGCGCAACAACGGTGGAGCGAACACTCGCCCGCCCGGCGGTCGTATCCCCGCGACCGACAAACACCTGCGCGTGTCCTGGAGATCGTGATGGACCTGAGGCAGCCTGAAGATTCGATCCCTGACGCATTGGACTCGCAGGACACCCTGGCCGTCTTCTGGGTGCTCCAGTTGGCCGAGGAGGGGCAGGCGACGGCCACGGTGGAGTACACCCCGGCGCCGGCGGAGATGCGGCGCTACCTCGATCAGGCGGACCGGCCGGCGCTACGGGGGATACTCGTCGAGGCGGTTCTGCGCCTGCGGAGGATGGGCGATCAGGCGGGCTGATCATGGGTTAGCCGGGAGATCAGGTCATAGGACAGGGCTAAACCGGCCTGCGGCGCCAATCCAAAGTTCCAAGGGCTCACCACTTCCCCAGTGGGCAGGCCTCCGAGGCGATCCGGATCTTGGCCGAGATGTGGCAGCCGCAGGCGGTGCACAGGCCGGCGTCGCAGCAGCGGTGAGGGCCCGTGGCGTTGGAGGAGCAGACCTGCCAGCGGCGGGCGATCAGGTCGTCGGGTGAGCGGTCGATCCCTAGGTGCGATTTGGCAAGGCCCACCAAGCCGCGAACGACGCTGCCGTGGCCGGCAGCTACGCCCTCATTCCCGCCCTCAACTGGGGATAGCGGCGTCGATGCGTCGGTGAGTGGCGGCGACGCAGGCTCGATGGACGCCGGTGGGGCCGGCAAAGGCTTGACGGTCTCCCTCGGCCGCACGATCGACCGCGCCACGTCGATCGCGCAGCCGTCGAGCACGATCGTCCACCGGCACGCCTCCGACTGGCCCGAGATGGTGAAGCGATTGTTCATGGCATGATCCATCCCCGGCCGCTGCCGGTTTGCTGGTAGGTCGGCTGGTGCTCGTAGCGGTTGTCGAACTGCATGCAGGGCTGCACGGTGTAGGCGGTGGTCGACCAGCGATAGACGCCGTGGAACACCGCAAAGCCCAGCTGCCAGCCCCCGCCGCCATACTCGTAGGGGATCATCAGGAACAGGCCGTAGACGTACAGGTAGAGCGAGCCGTCGACGGTCACGCAGCCGGGGTTGAAGACCGCTCGGGCGTCGCGCTGTGTCTCGACGCCGTTGGCGATATGCGTCAGGCCGCCATAGCTCATGCCGACGTAGGCCAGGCTGTAGTTGAGTATCTGCGGCGTGCACTCAATCGAGCCGTGGAAGCGGTACTCGCCGTCGTAGATGCCGACCTCCGCCAGCGACGAGTTCGTCAGCGTCATGACCACGTCGCGCATCTCGACGCGGATGGTCGGGTAGAGCTGCGCCCAGGCGGCGACGCCGGCGTTGAGGCACCCCGTCGGCGCGGGCATGGGACACCGGCAGCAGAACCTGCGTTTGTACGTGCTCATACGCACTCGATATCGTTGGCGTAGTAGAAGAAGTGCACGGGGCCCAGCACCTGCGACTGGGCCAGTCTGACCCACACGACGGCGTTGTTGACCACGGGCATCAGGTGGACGGCAATGCCCCCGATGGTGGGGTTGGGCCACTCATTGGTGTTGTAGCCGTAGAACTCCGTGGCCCCGGGAAGGGGCTCCCAGAGTCTGGCGTTGGACGGGCGAGCGGCCTTGAGCGTGTAGACGTAGCGGACGGTCTCGGGGGAACTGGCGGCGCCGTCCTGGTTTGATGAGATCACCACGGCCCAGAAGCCGCTGTCGGACGTCACGGTGCTGGCGCCGCCTAGGGCGACGATCGCCCACTTCACACCCGTGCCCGTCTGCTTCCAGACGATCGCTGCTTTGCCTGAGGAGGCGGTTTGCAGCTTGGTGGCGTCGGAGGCCAGGACGTCGGCGTAGGTCAGGGACTCGGTCGTGACGTTCACACGGGCCACGGTGGCGCCCAGCAGGCAGGCCCGGGCGATCCCGCCGACGCGGGCGGGCTCCTGGAGGACGACGAACTTGCCCATGTGGTCGGATGTGGGGATCACGCCCTTGAGCACGACTTGGCGTTTGAACGATTCCAGGGCCGTGGCGGGGTCGAACAGGGCGCCGTCGAGGCCCAGAACGTCGAACTGATTGCGGGCCACGCCGGAGTTGTTCTTAATGAGCACCGTTGTCGACGTGGGCGTGGCCGCCACGCTTCCGGGGCCCGGACCCGCCCCCATGGCTTGGCCCTGCCGGTTCGCCACGGCCGCGTCGAGCATGGCGTTGTAGGCCGCGGCGGGGATCGACAGCGTGTCGCCCGGGCGGACCTTCTTAAAAGGATCGCCGGCCATGGCTCAGGCTCCGATCTCCAGGTCGCCGAAGTCGCCGAGCTCGTAGACCTTCTCGACGTAGGCCGCCGTCGGGCGCTTCGCCAAGGCCTTGGCCGTGGTGTCCTCGACGTCCTCGTAGCGAACCCACAGGTACTCCCAGCCCTTCTTGGCGATGCCGGTGATGCTGCCGACGGTCAGGCCCGTGCGATTCGGGCTGGCAGCGAAGCTGTAGGTGATCTCCCAGTCTTCACCCGACGCACCGCCGCGCTTGGAGCCCGACGCACCCAAGAACAGGCACTCGCCGGCAGCGAAGCCCCGGAAGCTGCCGCTATTGACCTTGCCGGTGAGGCTGTACACCTTCCCCTTGTAGGTGCCAGTGACGTCGGCATCGTCCTTGATGTGCGTCTCGCTGAAGCGGTAGACGGGCACGGTAACATCCACGCCGTCCACTCCATCCCGCGTCGCCCCGATCGCCCCCTGGAAGTTCGGCGCCGTCTGGCCGGAAGGGGCGTAGCTGGCGATGGTGGCCAGGCTCTGGGTGATGTGCTGCGTGCCGCCGCCGGTGTCGAAGCTGTAGCTAGAGTCGCCGACGACGGGCGGGTCAGAGTGCGTGATCCCCGCTCGGATGTAGCGGACCGTGCCGAGCCAGATGCCGTTGTGCAGTTCCTCGACCTGGCAGTTGCCTGTGTCGCGGGAGATTGAGCCGATGGTCGTCGGCGACGCCGCTAACAGCTCCGTCAGCGCCTCAGCATGGTCGAGCGTGCCGCGCACGAGGTAGATCAATTGTGCCTCGTCACCGCTGACGGTCCGGCTCTG
>JADZCW010000310.1 GCA_020851395.1 Phycisphaeraceae bacterium | reverse complement strand
CACAAGATCGCGCACGGTCTGGCCGTGGAATTCGCGCTCGGCGCCGTTGACGGTCAGCTTCATGGTGCCACTCCAGACGCCTAAGTCTAGCGTGCCGGGGCGGATTCAGCCGCGCCGGCGTCGGTGGATATGCCGGCGGGCTGGTATTTCCGCATCAGTCGCAGCAATTCCCCGCGATAGGGCTCCCCGCCGAGGTTGGCGTCGCGGAGCTGGAGCTGGCGGACCGCCAGGAAAATGTCCGAAGTCCCGGCTGTTTCAGCCCCCGGCTCCGCCGGGGGGTACGCCGAGCCGCCTTCTGTCTTCGTATTCAACCGGTCGCGGGCCTGCAACTGACGCATCCAGGCCTGCCACCACCTGGGTTGACCGGCGGGGGTTGCCTGAACGAGTTGGGCGCCCGCCTCCAGGGATCGCTCGAGTGATGCGGGGTCGCCGAGATCGTAGGTCGCCTCCATCAGAACGAACAATCCGCGAGCGCTCAGTTCAGACCCGGTTAGCTGTCTGACCGCTGCCGCCGCGTCACCGCCGAGCCAGCGCGCCTCAGCCGCCGTCTCGGTCAGCATCAGGCGATCGATTGGGGATAATTGTTCGCTCCAGGCCTGAGCCAGGACACCCTCGGCCAGTTCGCCCGTCTGCTTGCGGGCATCCGCCGGCGCGGCATCGAGCTGATCGGCCAGAGCCGTCAGCGCCTCCTTGGCCGCGATCCAACCCTGCTCGGCGAATTGCTCCACGGCCTGACGGGCGGACGTCGCGGCGTCGGTGTTGCGGCCCATCGCCAGCATCGCTCGCACGCGAAGCATCTGGGCGGCCGGGGCGGGGTCCGTGCCGGCCAGGATCGAATCGACCTCGCCGGGCCGGCCGAGTTCCAGGACCGCCCGGGCACGCTGGATCTTCGCCTCATTCCAGGCCGCCCGCGCCTGCGGCGGCGCGTTCCAGGCGTGCATGGCCTTCGACGAGGTCTGTTCGACTTCACTCGCCTGCTTCTCGAGCGACAGCCAGCCCGATTCCTCCTTGCCCGTCAGCACGCGCAGGGCCTCCAGCCGCGCGGCCTGCGCGGGCCAGTAGTCGGCGTGGTTGATCGGCACGTGCTGGTAGAGCTCGATCGCCTCCCGCCACTGGCCCGCCGGCTCGAGCACGTGGCGGGCGAAGTAGAAGCGTTCGTCGTCGGCCGCCCGACTCGTGGGAAAGCGGGCAAAGAGCGTCTCGGCCGCGGCGCGATACCTCGGCTCGCCTGCGCCGGCGCCGCGCAGCAGCTTCACAGCGTTGCCCATGGCCTCCTCCGCGCGGCGGGCACCGGGTCGGCTCTCGGCCAGGTCGAGCCACACCTTCGCGGCTTTCCGCCGCATCTCCGCCGCCTGCGGGGAGGTCTCAGCGGCTGGCGTGCAGAGCGTCTGTTCATAGATCGCCCAGCCGAGGTTCCATCGCGCCGCGTCGCTCTCGGGCTCGGTCAGGCCCGCGTGATCATCCCGCAGCGCCATCTCGAGCCAGACCTCGGCGTTGGCAAAACTAAGCGCAGCGTGGGCCGGATCGGCTCGACGCTGCGCCCGCGCCTCGTTGAGCATTGCTTCACCCACGCAGGCCTGGACAATCGCGCCAAGTTCACCAGCCTGATCCGACGGCAGGTCGCCGTACGCGCGCCGCCACCGCTGCCCCAGGGCCGCACGCAGGGCCTGGCGGACGTTCAGCGGCAAGGATTCATCGCTCAAGATCTCCTGGTAGGGGGCCGCAGCGCGGGCAGTCACCGGTTGTGGTTGGGTGCCCCAATGGCTGTCTGGCTCGAGCAGTCGCCACGCCACGTCAGCGCTCAGCAGGGCCAGGCCGGTGTCCTTGTCCTTGGCCGCCTCACGACGCACGGAACGCAGCAGCGAGAGCGCATCGTCGAGTCGATCCTGACTCGCCAGCCAGCAGGCCCGGCCGAGCCGTGCGCTCAATGGCGGGAGAGACTCGATCGCCTCGGCCTGATCGAGCATCGTCTTCGCCTGTGCCCTGTCACCGAGGCGCATCGCGGCCCGGGCGGCGAGCGAGACCGCCTCGGCCCGGATGCCGGTGACCACGTCCTCGCGTCCGGCCAGACCCGCCGCGATGGCCAGGGCGTGCTCAAGGAGTTTCTTGCGAGCGGCCGCCGCTTCTTCGCCCCGGGCGCCGCCGATCAGGGCGTGGCCGTCGGGCGCCAACGAGCTCAGATAAACCGCCCGGCTCCAGAGCAACTGCAGCGCGACATCAGCCATTGCGTCGGTGCTCTTCTCCCGAGCCGTGACGAGGTTCCGCGCCGCCTCGCTCACCGCCGGCCAGAACGCCTCGGCCTGCCCGGGCTCGAGCCAGCCGAACTCGGCGCAAAGGTCCGCCCGCTGATTCACCCCCCCGATCCAGTCGAACAGCAGCATCTCAGCCAGGTCGGTCCGCCACTTCGATTGACGTGGGCTGTCCGGCTCATGGCCGATCAACCCGCGCAGGTCGTCCATCGCCTGCTCAAGCGCCGCGACGCGCGCCTCGGGGTCAAGATCGGGATCCTTGAACTGCCCGCGGAGCACGGGGACCTGGTCCTCGATCTCTTCTGGCGTCGCCGCGAGGCATGGCAGGACCACGAGCAACGTCGCCAGGAGAACCCATGCTCGTCGAGTCCTGCGTCTCATGGCTGGGCGATCTCCACGCGCGTGTAGTCAGCCGCGGCGGCCGCGCCCAGGGCGTTGACCACCGCCTCCCACCCCACGTCGCGCCCCACCTCCACGCGGACGGGATGCTCGGGCCTGAACGCGCCGACGCGACCCTTCCCCGGGTTCCACTGCACGGCCTCGAGCAGGCCCGTCAGCGCCCGCACCTCGGTGACGGTCTGGCCGGCGTTCTCCAGCCGCATCGTCACGCCGCCGGGGATCTTCTTGAGCATGATCCGCAGCGGCTCCTGCGGCAGCGCGGCGACGGCCTTGCTCTCGCCGGTCTCGCGGGGCATGCTCGTCGTCAGCGCCCCCTCATCCGCCACGAACCCTGCCGTGACGACGAAGTAGATCAACAACTGGAACACCATGTCGATCATCGGCGTGAGATTCAGCCGGATCGGCCCGCCGACGGGTGTGCGATCGCGCCGCCGCCGTGGCATCAGCACGGGCTCCTGCGTCGCGGTGTGGCCCGCGTCACTCACGTCCATCCTCCTCGCCCAGCACGACCAGTCCCACACGCTGCACGCCCGCCTCACGCACCGCCTGCAGCACGGGGGCGACGTCCTCGTAAGCCAACCCCCCGTCGGCACGCACCAGCACGGAGCGGCCGCGCTGCTCGTCAGCCACGCGATCCGTCACCGCCGCCCAGTCGTCTGGCGCGATCCGGCGCGTGCCGATCCAGACCTCCGGCTTGCCGTCGCCCAGGCGCAGGACGTTGACCCACAGCGATCCCTCCGGCTGCACCTGCTCCGCCACGGGCTCGACCAGACGCGGCAGATTCATCGCCGGGTTCTCAACCGTGACGATCTGGTTGACCAACATGAAAAAGATGATCAGCTGGAACGAGACGTCGATCAGCGGCGTCATGTTCATCTCACACGCGGCCGGCCGGCGTCGATATTGGAGCGAGCGGTGGATCACGGGGGAAGCGTTCCAGCGATGTTGGCGATCCGGTCCTACTTCTGCGGCGGCGAGAAGCGGGCGATCAGCCTCTCGGCCATGACCAGCGCCTCGGCCGAGAGCGTGTCGATCCAGTTGCGCAACAGGGCGTAGGCGGCCAGCGCGGGCATGGCCACGAGCAGGCCCCAGAACGTCGTGACCAGCGCCGTCGAGATGCCCGCCGCCAGGTCCGCCGGCTCGGGCCGGCCGCCCGCCGCGACCAGGGCCTGGAAGGCGACGATCATCCCGTAGATCGTGCCGAACAGCCCCAGCATCGGCGCCAGGTTGCCGATGACGTTGAGGTACTCGATCGGCCGCAGGATCTTGGCCGTCTGAACATCAGCCGTCTCGACCATCGCCCGCTCCATCGCTCCGAATCCACCCGGGGCCTCGCTCAGCGTGGCGTGCACGAGCTGGCCGAGGTAGCTCTCGTCCGCCCGCGCCACGGCCAGCGCCTCCTCATGACGATGCTCAGCCAAGAGCTGCTCGAGCCGGCGATACGTCTCCGCCGGCAGGACGCGCGACCGGCGGAGCTGCAGCACGAAGCGCACGATCAACGCGATGGCCGCCACCGACAGCCCCTCGAGCAGCAGCATGTTGATCACCCCCAGGCGCGTCTCGCTCCAGAAGTACATCCGCGCGGCCGAGATGGCCCTGGGCGCTTCACTCTGCCCCAGGGCGGGCAGGCTCAAGATCATCAGGCAGGCGAAGAGCCACCAAGTCTTCTTCATGTTGCGTGCTCCTGACGTGCGGCGCGGGCCGCTCGCGTGACGGTCACAGCTTATTCGATGCCCAGGTCCTTGGCCGAGATGAACCGATACGTCCCGCCCGACTCCTTGGCCAGACGTTCGAGCGTGCCGGTCTTGCCCGCCGCGGCCAGCGGGTCCTGGTAGACGAACTGGATGGCGTTGATCATGGTCTTCTGGTCGTTGAGCTGGTGGATCTCGTCCAGGATGGCCCGCTGCTGCGACTCGGCGGCGCTGGCGGGCACGGGCCCCAGAAGATTGTCCGACAGCACGAAGATCAGGTCCGGATCGTACGACAACGCCTTGGCCACCGCCTCAACCAACGGCCCCGAACCGCGCGGCCGGACGTTGCCCGTGTCAGCCTTGAACCATTCGACGGCCTGGTGAATGTTCTGACGCGTCGCCCGGCGGAGCCCCCCCGGCGTGGGCTCGAGCGACTTGCCCTCCTGAAAGAAAATGACCGTGAACTGCTGCGCCGGCTGGAGCCGTCCGACCGAACGCTCCAGCTCGTCGAGCACGTAGCGCAGCGTGTCGACCAGCGAGGCCGAGGCGTCGACAACATAGACGATGCGCAACGCCTCGCCGCCCGTGCCGTAGAAGCGCGCCTCGAGCTTGTCCGTCGACTGAAGCTCAGCCAGTGGGCTGATCACAGCCTGCGGCGGTGGGGGGGTGAGCACGGCCGGCGGCGGTTCGACCGGGGCCTTGAGTTCAGGAGGGGGCGTGTCCGGCTCAGCGGGTTTGTCGGCGGTGGGCGTCGTGGGTGTTGGGACCGGCTGCGGTGCCGCCACGGCCGGCTTAGGCATGCCCAGTTCAGCCGTCGCCAGTTCGACGACCGGGATCGGCGCCACCCGTGGCCGACTCGGCCTGGCCACCGACCAGACCACGCCCATCGCCACCACCGCCGCGCCGACGTGAAGCATCAGCGACAGCCCCCAAGGCCATCCCCCGCCCCACAGCCGTTTGCCCCATCGTCCGCCCATACCCGTTCCGTACCTCGTTTAGCCACAGGATGTTCGACCACTTCCGGCCCCGCCCGATTTTCCCCATCTTACCCCTCCGCCGCCCGTCCGCTTGAATCCCCCAGCCCCCTGCGCACAATGTTCCGAAACGTAAGCCCCCCTCACCGCCCCTGATTCCCGCTCAAGGGACCCAGGGGCGGATCAACATCCAGGATTTTTCGTCATGAGCAAGCGTAAGACTTCCTCCGCCTCGACCTCCAAGAAGGACAAGCTCCGCGTCGCCTTCATCGGCGCCGGCGGGATCGCCGGGCTCCACATGGAGAACCTGTCGAAGTTCCCCGATGTCGACATCGTCGGCCTGGCCGACGTCAACCAGGCCAACCTCGACAAGTGGTCCGCCAAGTACAACATCTCCAAGGGCAACTGCTTCACCGACTGGAAGGAAATGCTCGCCAAGGTCCAGCCCGACGCGGCGAACATCTGCACGCCCAACGGCCTGCACGCCCCGGCCTCGATCGACGCCTCCAACGCCGGCTGCGACGTCATCGTCGAGAAGCCCATGGCCATGAACGCCAAGGAGGCGCAGGCCATGATCGACGCCGCCAAGAAGAACAAGAAGAAGATCGTCATCGGCTTCCAGTACCGCTACTCGCCCAAGACGGCCTTCATCAAGGAAGCCGCCGACGCGGGCCTCTTCGGCAAGATCCTCTACGGCCGCGTCCAGGCCCTGCGCCGCCGCGGCGTGCCCAACTGGGGCGTCTTCGGCCGCAAGGACCTCCAGGGCGGCGGGCCCATGATCGACATCGGCGTCCACGCCCTGGAGATGACCCACTTCGCCATGGGCTCGCCCACGCCCGTCGCCGCCGTCGGCTCGACCTTCACCTACATGGGCGACAAGAAGCCTGCCGCCATCCGCGTCCCCTGGCCCAACTGGGACT
>JADZCW010000309.1 GCA_020851395.1 Phycisphaeraceae bacterium | reverse complement strand
GGACGCGCTGCGGAAGCTGGGTCGTGGGACGGGCCCGATGCTGGACCCGGACACGGACGCGGCGTTGGCGGAGCTGGCGGCGGCGCACCCGGGGCTGCTGACGTATGACGCGCAGCGCGGGATGGTGAAATTCAACGCGGACCTGACGTTCGCGCTCGGGAGCACGGAGATCAAGCCCGAGGCGGTCGGGACGCTGCGGCAGTTCGCGGAGATCCTCAACTCGGCGTCGGCGGCGCGGTATGAGGTTCGGATCCTCGGACACACGGACAATGTGCCGGTGTCCAGGCCGGCGACGAAGCAGAAGCACCCGAACAACTGGTACCTGTCGGCGCACCGGTCGATCTCGGTGATGGAAGTGCTGACGGGATCAGGCGTGCCCGGTCAGCGGGTGATCGTGGCGGGTGCGGGCGAGTTCCGGCCGGTGGTGGCCAACGCGGGCCGTCGCGGGGCTGAGGCGAACCGTCGGGTGGAGATTTATCTGGTGCCGATGGACCCGCGGGACCTGTCGCCGAGCGTCGAGAGCGGCGCGGCGGCGGCGGACAATGCCCCGGCGGGGAGCGGCGGGGCGTACATGGACAAGACGGGGTCGGGCGGGGCAGGGCCGGCGGCGCCGGACATGTCCAAGTGAGCGATGGGGATCGGCTGGCGATCGGATGAGTGAAAATCATGACTCCCGCCCTAGTGGGCGGGAGTTTTTTTTATTCGTCGGGGCGGGGGTGGCGGGCTGCAAATGGACGCGGGGCCGAGGGTTGACATCGGCGGGGAAGAAGCGGTACATTCATCTTCAATCCCCCCTGCCTCGTCCGACACGACTTTAGAAGGGTGTTAGCCATGGGCTCCACGACCAAGCGTTCGATCGTTCTGACGTCGGCCCTTGTAGTGCTGTGCGGGCTGTCGGTCGGCGGTTGCAGCGGCGGGAAGCGTGTCACGGCTGGGAGCACGCGGTGGGACCCGAGCCCGGAGCTGGACACGCTCGACCGCAGCTATGACCAGGTTCTGAACGACATGGCCCGGACGAACAGCACGAACATCCGTGGGGCCCAGGATGACGGGCTGCGGATGCTGATGCTCGATGAGCCGGTGCGGATGAATCAGATGCCCATCCCATAAGGACGCCATGGGGCGGGGGGCGGGTGCGATCTGCGTTGGTAAACACTTCTGACGGCAACTGCAATATCATTTGACTGACTTCGTTGGCAAAACGATTGGCGACGGCGGTGGTTGTCGGCCGATCTGAGTCATGCGCCCCGGGCCCCGGTCCCCCGGGTCCCCGACGGCGTCACGAGGACGGGGATGAGGCGGCGAAGTCTGCTCGCCTGCCCCGGTCCTACACCCCGGACATTGGGAGCGACTGCATGTCCAAGGACACGACGCGGAAACTGATGGCGGCCCTGACCCTGCTCGAGACACGGCGGACCAACTCGCCGGGGGCGTCGCGCAGGCAGTTCCGGCGGTTTGTGGTGCGGGGTGAGGGACAGCTTGTGCCGCTGTCGATCCCGACGAGCGAGACGCCGCCGATGGGGGTGCAGGTGCGGGACGTGGGCTGGGGGGGCGTGGGGTTCGTGTGCACGGCAGACATGAGGCCCAACAGCCGATGGCGGATCAACCTGACGCACCACGGGGAGGTGCTGGCGCAGCAGACGATGATCATCCGGTATTGCACGCCGGTGGCGGAGGACGTGTGGCTGGTCGGGGGGCAGTTCTGCGCCGAGGCGGGGACGATGATGCTGCTGGGGGTGGACCTGGGGCAGATGGTCGAGAGCGAGGCTGGGGACGGTCAGGGCGGGGTGTTCCTGACGCCGGAGGAGAGTGTGTAGGGGCAAGAGCGCGGGCGTGGGCGCTAGCGGCAGGTCTCGACGTAGGTGGGCGAGAGGCCGGTGAAGGAGCCGTCAGGGAAGAAGTCCTGGAGGGCACGGACGGACCAGTCGCCGGCGCGGAGGGCCTCGATGGCCTGGACGGCGGCGCGGGCGGCGGTGAGGGTGGTGATCATCGGGACGTTGAAGCGGACGGCGGTGGCGCGGAGGCGGCCCTCGTCGCTCTTGAAGCCCTTGCGGGTGGGGGTGTTGAGGATCAGGGCGATCTGATGGTTCTTGATCAGGTCGATGGCGTTGGGTCGGCCCTGGCTGATCTTCCTGACGGACTGGTTGGCGACGCCCTGCTCGGTGAGGAAGGCGCCGGTGCCCTCGGTGGTGATGATCGTGAAGCCCATGGCGACGAGCTTGCGGGCGACGTCGACGAAGGCGCGTCTGTCGCTCTGGCGTACGGAGAGGAAGATCTTGCCGGCGGTGGGCAAGTGCGTGTTGGCGGCCATCTGGCTCTTGGCGAAGGCGATGGGGAAGGAGGGATCGACGCCCATCACTTCGCCGGTTGAACGCATCTCGGGGCCGAGGATGACGTCGACCCCCGGGAATTTGTTGAACGGAAAAACAGACTCTTTGACCGAGGTGTGTTTGGGGGTGACTTCCTCGGTGACGGCGAGGTCGTCGAGCTGGAAGCCGGCCATGACCTTGGCGGCGACGCGGGCCCAGGAGATGCCGGTGGCTTTGCTGACGAAGGGGACGGTGCGCGAGGCGCGGGGGTTGACCTCGAGGATGTAGATCTCGTGCTGGGGGTTGGCCTCGGTGGGGCGCGTGATGGCGTACTGGACGTTCATGAGGCCGCGGACGCGCAGGGCCTGGGCGAGGTTGCGGGAGTGGAGCTTGAGCTTCTCGACGACGGCGGGCGGGAGGGAGTAAGGGGGGATGGCGCAGGCGCTGTCGCCGGAGTGGATGCCGGCTTCCTCGATGTGCTCCATGACGCCGGCGACGAGGGCGCGGGC
>JADZCW010000308.1 GCA_020851395.1 Phycisphaeraceae bacterium | reverse complement strand
TGGTTTACTTGCGCAGGCCGAGCTTGCTGATCAGGTCCAGGTAGCGCGGGCGATCGGTCCGCGAGAGGTACTGCAGCAGCCGGTTGCGGTTGCTGACCATCTGGAGCAGGCCGCGCCGCGAGGCGAAGTCGTGCCTGTGCGTGCGGAAGTGCTCGGTCAGCGTGTTGATCCGCTCGGTGAGCACCGCCACCTGGGTCTCGGGCGAGCCGGAGTCTTTATCATGGCGGCGGTGCGAGGCGATGATCTGGCTCTTCTTTTCTGCGGCAATCATGGAGCTGGTTTCCTAGGTCCGGTCTGGCGGGACCGTCCGGGGCTTCCGGGGGTCGCTTGGCGGGGCGTCACGTGCTCCCGGGCGGACCGCTTTTGTCCCTTAGTGTTTTGAATGGGGAAGTTTAGCAGACGCCCAGGGTGGCCGCAACTGGTCGGAGGCCTCCCCGGGGGAGGTGCCTTGAGAGGGGCCAGAAGGCGTTCTGGTTTTGATACACTAGCGGGTCTATGACGGCGACTAATCCCATTTCGGCGGCCAATGCACGTTACGCCCGGTCGGAGCAGGCTTTCGAACAGGCCCGGGGGCTGATGCCCGGGGGGGTCAGCTCGCCGGTTCGTGCGTTTAAAGCCGTTGGGCGCAGCCCTTTATTCATCCGCGAGGGCAAGGGCTGCAAGGTCACCGACCTCGACGGCAACGTCTACGTCGACTACGTCGGCGGGTATGGCCCGCTGATCCTCGGCCACGCCCACGATGCCGTGGTGGAAGCCGTCTCCAAGGCGGCGTCGCGCGGGATGGGCTACGGCATGAGCACCCAGGGCGAGATCGACCTGGCCCGGCTCGTCACGGCCGCCCTGCCGTCGGTCGAGCGGGTGCGGTTCGTCAACAGCGGCACCGAGGCGACGATGAGCGCCATTCGCCTGGCCCGCGCCGCCACGGGGCGAACGAAGATCATTAAATGCACGGGGTGCTACCACGGGCACAGCGACGGGCTGCTCGTTGAAGCTGGTTCAGGGGCCACCACGCTCGGCACGCCCAGCTCGCCCGGCATCCCCGAGGCGATCACCAGCCAGACCGTGCTCGTGCCCTACAACGACCTGCCCGGCATGGAAACGGCGTTCAACAACTTCCGGGGGCAGATCGCGGGGATTCTGATTGAGCCGATCGCGGGCAACATGGGCACGGTGCCCCCGGCGGCCCATTACCTCGCGGGCCTGCGGGCCCTGTGCGACAAGCACGGAGCGCTGCTCATCTTTGACGAGGTGATGACCGGCTTCCGTGTCGCTTATGGCGGGGCCCAGGAGCGCTACGGCATCAGGCCGGACCTGACCTGCCTGGGCAAGATCGTCGGCGGGGGCATGCCCTGCGCCGCCTATGGCGGGCGGGCGGACCTGATGCGGCAGATCTCGCCCGAGGGCCCCGTCTACCAGGCGGGCACGCTCTCGGGCAACCCGCTGGCGATGGCGGCCGGCAGCGCCACGCTGACGATCCTGCGCGACAGCAAGCCATACCCCCAGCTCGAGAAGACCGCGGCTGCGCTCGAGGCCGGCATGCTCACCGCGGCGAAGAAGGCCGGCGTGCCCCTGGTCGCGCAGCGGGTCGGCTCGATGGTCACCTTCTTCTTGACCGACAAGCCCGTGACGAATTATCAGCAAGCCCTGCGGTGCAACACCAAGGCCTACGCCGCCTTCTTCGGCGTGATGCTGGACAAGGGCGTGGTGCTGCCGCCGAGCCAGTTCGAGACGTGGTTCGTCAGCGTCACGCACGATCAATCCGCTCTGGACCAGACCTTTTCCGCCGCCGAGGCCGCGTTGGCCGCCGCGGCGAAATGTTCGTAAAACAACGGCTCCTGTTGGTTCTCCTCCCGCCATCGCCCGCAAGGAGTCTCGCTCATGGCTGCCGCTCAAAACGCCAAGTTCCGCGTCCTCGCCGCCGACAAGCTCGACGAAGAGGGGCTTGAATACATCCGCTCGCAGCCTGACGCGGAGCTGATCAACAAGCCTGGCATCACGGAGGAAGAGCTGGCCAAGATCGCCGGCGACGCCGACGGCATGATCGTCCGCTCGGCCGTGCAGGTGACGGCCAAGGTCCTGGCCAACCCCGGGAGATTGAAGGTCGTCGCCCGCGCGGGGGTGGGCGTGGACAACATCGACCTCGAGGCCGCGACGGACAAGGGCATCCTGGTGATGAACTCGGCCGACGCGAGCACGATCTCGACGGCTGAGCACGCGTTCGCCCTGCTCATCTCCCTGGCCCGCCAGATCGGCCCGGCCTACAAGACCATGAGCGAGGGCGGTTGGGATCGCAGCAAGTTCATGGGCCGGCAGCTCTCGGGCAAGACGCTGGGCGTGGTCGGCTTCGGCCGCATCGGCCGGACCGTCGCTGAGCGGGCCCTGGCCTTCGGCATGAACGTCGTCGCTTATGACCCGGTCTTCAATCAGCCCACGGCGCTGGACGGAAAAGTCCGCGTCTTCCAGCAATTCAAGGACATCCTGCCCCACGCGGACATGCTGACCTTCCACGTCCCGCTGACGGATCAGACGCGCGGCATGCTCGGGGCCGAGACCTTCCCCCTGTGCAAGAAGGGCGTGATGGTCGTCAACGCCTCGCGCGGCGGCGTGGTGGACGAAGATTCGCTCATCGCGGCCATCGACGCCGGTCAGTGCGGCGGCGCGGCCCTGGACGTCTACACCACCGAGCCGCCGGCCAAGGACTCGCCGCTCCGCAAGCACCCCAAGATCCTGCTGACCCCGCACCTGGGCGCCAGCACCAAGGAGGCCCAGAAGGCCGTCGCCGTCGCCGCCGCCGAGCAATTGATGACCTTCCTGCGCGGCCAGGGCATCGTCGGCGCGGTCAACGCCGGGGGCCTGCGGATCGACCTGACCCCGCTCCAGAACGCCTTCGTCGACCTGGCTCAGCGGATGACCAAGCTGCTGGCCCCCATGATCACGCAGGGCATCGGCTCGGTGACCATTGAGCTGAGCGGCAAGGAGCTTGCCGCCGCGAGCGGGACCATCGAGCGCTACGCGCTCGTCGGCCTGCTCGGCTCGAGCCTTGATGTGCCGGTGAACGTGATCAACGTCGCCCACGTCGCCCGCCAGCGCGGCGTGCAGCTCCGCACGGTCCTGACCGACGGGCAGGAGGACCAGGCCGGCACGCCGGAATTGACGATCGAGGTCGCCTCGCCGGACGGCAAGGAGAAACGCCGGATCGTCGGCCACATCTACGACGATATGCGGCCACGTGTCGAGGAGATCAACGGCTACCGGATGGACATGATCCCCGCTGGCGCCATGGTGCTGATCTTGAACGAAGACCGCCCGGGCATGATCGGCCTGGTGGGCACGGAGTTCGGCCAAGCCCAGGTCAACATCGCGGACATGACCATCAGCCGGCGTGAGAGCAAGGCGATGATGGTTTTAAAGGTCGACCAGGAGCCGGCCGAGGCGCTGCTCAACCGCCTGACACACCGGCCGGGCATCCTCAAGGTGGCCGTGATCCGCCTGCCGGCCGAGAAGCTGTCGGCCCGGTAAGACGGGACTCCACAAACCGTAGGGCATGCATCCTGCATGCCGGTCCCGGGAGCCTAGGGTTCGCCGCGCTCTCGATGGCACGCAGGATGCGTGCCCTACCGCTGCATCATCCGCGAACAACGGAAAAAACGCGCTTTTTCCCGAGAAAAACAATCAGCCGGCCCGTGGACCGCGGCCGGCTGATGCACTGTGCTTTTATCAGACCGTTCAGGCCGACGGCAGACGCACGGGCTTCGAGACGCTCCGCAGCGGCGGGATCTCCCGGCCGAGCAGCTCCATCTTGTGACGCAGCGCCGAGCCCATCTGCTCGAGCGTGGTGTCGGTCAGGAAGAGCTTGAGCTGCGAGCGCAGCGGGCTCCACGCGTCATGCTGCGGGCAGGGCTGCTGATCGTTGCACTCGCTCATGCCCACGGCACATCCGTCCAGATCATCAATTCCGTCGATGGATGAGACGATATCAATCAAATAGATCTTGTTGGGCTTGCGGGCCAGAGCGAAACCGCCGCCGCGACCTTTGGCGCTCACGAGCAGCCCCTTGCGCACCAGGTCCTGAAAGATCTTGGCCACGAAGTGCCGGGGAAGGTCCGTGCCCTGACACAATTCGTCCAGGAGCACGTACCCGTCGGGCCGGAGCATCGCCAGGCGGCTCAGGGCTCGGATCGCATAACGGCAGGCGTTGGAGTAGATCATCGGCAGGCCTCTTGATGACAAACCGTGTGAAGATCAGTGACTCACGCTTAACATCACTCAATCGACTAATCGACAATTTGAATATTATACCCTAAATTCTGGTTTGCAACTGACTTGATAAGGACCCCCCCATGCCCAGCTCCATCAAACGCATCGGCATCCTCACCGGAGGCGGCGACTGCCCGGGCCTTAATGCGGTGATCCGCGCGGTCACCAAGACCGCCCTGCACCGTCATGGGTTGGAGGTTATGGGGATCGAAGACGGTTTTCAAGGCCTGGTGCAAAACCGGCTTCGCCAGCTTCACAATGAAGACGTTTCGAACATCTTAACCCTTGGTGGCACAATCCTTGGCACCAACAACAAGTGCGATCCCCGCAACTATGTCGTGGCCCGCAACGGGCACACCGAGAAGGCCGACGTCACCGATCGTTGCATGGAGCACCTGGCCCACCACCAGATCGACGCCCTGGTGGTCATCGGTGGCGACGGCACCATGAGCGTGGCCAGCCACTTCGTCCGCCAGGGGATCAACTGCATCGGCGTGCCCAAGACGATCGACAACGACCTCGAGGGCACGGACGTCACCTTCGGCTTCGCCACCGCCTGTATGATCGCCTCCGAGGCCCTGGACCGCATCCACACCACCGCCGCCAGCCACCATCGCGCCATGATCGTCGAGGTCATGGGCCGTAACGCCGGCTGGTTGGCTCTGCAATCCGGCGTGGCCTCCGGGGCCGACATCATCCTCCTGCCCGAGATCCCCTACGACATCCACAAGATTTGCCAGGCCGTCACCGACCGCTCGCGTCATGGCAAACGGTTCAGCATCATCTGTGTCTCCGAGGGGGCCAAGCCCGTCGGCGGCAAGGTGGTCGTCGATCGCGTCGACCCCAACAGCCCCGACCCGATCCGCCTCGGCGGCGTCGGCAAGGTCATCGCCACCCAGATCGAGGAGCTGACCGGCATTGAGACGCGCACGACCGTTCTCGGCCATGTCCAGCGCGGCGGCACGCCGGTGGTCGAGGACCGCATCCTGGCGACCCAGTTCGGCCACGCGGCGCTCGACGGCCTGATGCGCGGTCTTCAGAGCCGGCTGATCGTCATGAAGGGCCGGACCGTCTCGGACATCGACCTGCTCGACGTGGCGGACAAGCAGCGCCTGGTCAAGCTGGACCATCCCCTGATGCAGGTCGCCCGCGACCTGGGCACGACCTTCGGCGACTGACCCCCGGGCACCTCGCTGATGACGAAGCCTTGGCCGGATGACATATCATGGATGGCATGCTCACCGCCATCCTGATCCTTCTGATCCTGATGCTGGTCAACGCCGTCTTCGCCATGTCGGAGCTGGCGGTCATGACCAGCCGGCAGGCCCGCCTCCAGCATGCGGCCCAGCGCGGCCGACCCGGCGCCGCCGCCGCCCTGGCCCTGGCCAGGCAGCCCACACGCTTCCTCTCGACCGTCCAGGTGGGCATCACGCTGATCGGCATCCTCGCCGGCGCCTTCGGCGAGAAGCAGCTCTCGGGTTACATCCAACCCCTCTTCGAACGCGTGCCCATGCTGGCAAGACACAGCGACGAGATGGCCCTGCTGGTCGTCGTGCTGCTCGTGACCTATTTCTCCCTGGTCCTGGGCGAGCTGATTCCCAAACGCATCGCCCTGGCCTACCCCGAGCGCGTGGCGGCGACGATCGCCGGGCCGCTGACATTCCTCTCCGCGATCGCGGGGCCGGCCGTGCGGTTCCTGACCTGGTCGACCGACTCCGGCCTGGCCATCCTGCGCGTCCCGACGATCAGGCACGACGACGTCTCGGAAGAGGACGTCAAGTCGCTGGTCTCCCGCGCCGCCTCGACGGGCGTGTTCACCCCGCAGGAGCACCGGTTGCTCCAGCGCGTGCTGCGCGTCGGCGACCTGACCGTCCGCGACCTGATGGTCCCGCGCTCGGACATCATCTGGATCGATGAATCGATGAGCGCCCAGGAGGTGCGCCTGCTGGCCGGCACCAGCCCGCACTCGCACTTCCCCGTCTGCCAGGGCGACCTTGACCGCATCGTCGGCGTCGTGCACGTGCGCGACCTGATCTCGCACGGCCTGATCGCCGGGCACGACTTCAAGGTCGCCGACGTCGCCCGCCAGCCGCTCTACATCCCGCGCAGCATGCCGGCGCTCAAGCTGCTCGACCAGTTCCAGACCACGCGCAACCACGTCGCCGTGGTCGTCGACGAGTACGGCGGCGTGCTGGGCCTGCTCACGCTCAACGACGTCGTCTCGGTCCTGCTCGGTGACGTCAGCCGTCAGGGCGAGGAGCCCAAGCCCAAGGCCGTCCGACGCGAGGACGGTAGCTGGCTGATCGACGGCCGGCTGCCGCTGCACGAGATGATGGCCACGCTCGAGATCCCCGACACCGACGAGCCCCTGCCGGATGTCAGCACCGTCGCGGGCCTGGTCATGGCCCAGCTCGGCAACGTCCCGAGCGAGGGGCAGCATGCCGTCTGGCGCCACTGGCGACTCGAAGTCGTCGACATGGACGGCACGCGCGTGGACAAGATCATCGCGGCGCCCGCGCCGCCTCCGCCCCCGCCCCCGGAAGATGACGCCGGCGAATCAGGCGCATAAAAAACCCCGGACAAGCCGGGGCGTTGGTTGGTCACCGCGCATTCCGTGGAGTCAGACCCTGTGGGCCTCGGCTGCCGGGGTCCACTTCCGGGGGTTACTTGACCTCGATCTTGCGCGGCTTGACCTCCTCGCGCTTGCTCAGCGTCAGTTGCAGCACGCCGTTCTCGAGTTTGGCGTCGACCTTACTCTCGTCGACCGTGTTCGGCAGGGTGAAGCTGCGAGCCACGCGGGTGAAGCGGCGCTCGCGCAAGTGCGAGTCGCCTTGGGTCTCCTCGACCTTGCGCTGCCCCTGGATGGTCAGCACGCCGTTCTCGAGCGTCACCTGCACCTCGTCGCGCTTGAAACCCGGCATCTCGGCCTCGACGTAGAGGTGCTCCGCGTCCTCGCGGATGTCCACGGGGTACGCGCCCAGCACGCCCTCGCCGTTGGGGTCCTCACCGCCCCACCAGCTCTGGAGCATGCGGTCGAGGTCCTGGTGCATCACGTCAAACGGGTTGCTCCAACGATTCCGTCGCAAAGTAGGAAGCATGGTTGTCCTCCTTCTCAATGGGTTCTGCTTCAAGCCTGGATCGCTTGTTCTTCCGTTGTGACTTTAGGCAAGAGGCGCGCCAGAGCAACAATCGTAAGTCTTTTAAATTTAATGTTTTATAAGATTAGAAAGAATGGTGGGAATGCCAAAATGGCACTAGTTTGATGCAGCCGCGCCGCGTTGGCGGTTGGGTACGGGGTATGGGGTACGGGGTATAGGATAGGGCCAGAGACGTCCGCCGTCAGGCACGGTGAATATTGGGTGTGCGACACCGGCTGCGACCCCCCTACCCCATACCCTGTACCCCGTACCCCTTCCTTTTGCTTTCCATCAACAGCGGCGCAAAATACCCCCATGACCATTCCCGTCGCCATCCTGGGCCCGACGAGCTACACCGGGCTGTATCTGATCCAGATCCTGCTGCGCCATCCCTCGGCCAAGATCACCTATCTGGCGAGCCAGCGCGGCGAGCTGCCAAACATCGCTGAGGAATTCCCCCAGCTCATGGGCCGGTGCGAGCTGCAATGTCGGCCGATCGACCCCAAGGTCATCGCCGCCGAGGCTGAGGTTGTCTTCACCTGCGTGCCCCACCTGGCCGCGATGGAGCACGTGCCCGGCCTGCTCGACGCGGGCCTGCGCGTGATCGATCTCTCGGCCGACTACCGCTTGGCCGACGCGATCATGTACGAGAAGGTTTACGGCCACCCGCACAAGGACCCCGACCGGCTCGAGGACGCCGTCTACGGCCTGCCCGAGCTCTTCGGCGCCGAGATCCCCGAGGCGGACCTGGTGGCCAACCCCGGCTGCTATCCCACGGCCGCGTCGCTGGCCATCGCCCCCCTGCTCGCCCAGGGCCTGGTCAAGGACACCGGCATCGTCATCAACGCCGCCTCGGGCATCACCGGCGCCGGCCGGCGGGCGGCGCTGCAATATCACTTCCCGGAGATGAACGAGGCCTTCCTGCCCTACAACGTCGGCACGCACCGGCACCAGCCGGAGATCGAGCAGACCCTCGCCGCCGCCACGGACAAGCAGGTTCAGGTGCTCTTCGTCCCGCACCTGCTGCCGATCGACCGGGGCATCCTCGAGTCGATCTACCTCGATCCCGCCCGCGACAACATCACCGAGGAAGACCTCTACGACGCCTACGAGGAAGCCTACGGCGACGAGCCGTTCATCCGCATCCGCAACGACCTGCCCAACGTCAAACACGTGCGGGACACGAACTTCTGCGACCTGTCGGTGCGGCTGGTCGGCGGGAAGGTGGTGGCCTTTAGCGCCATCGACAACATGATCAAGGGCGCCTCGGGCCAGGCTGTGCAGAACATGAACCTGATGTTCAAACAGCCGGCGACGGCGGGGCTGGCGTGAGCCCCGAGACATCAGATCAACCGCTAGTCCGTTAAGTAGCCAGCAGCAACACTAGAGGGCATGCGCCTTGCGTGCCCTTCTTCTTGCGCCGATGGGCGTGTTCGTTTGTGCGTTTAGTAGAACGCCACGCGCACGATCACGCCGACCATGCCCGCCAAGAGTGCGATCAGCCCAAGGAGTTTGCCCAGTTCCGCGATGCCGACGTGGAAGAGACGATTGAGCCAGAAGTAGTGGAAGTGCAGCAGCACGGCCAGGCCCAGGCAGGCCACGCCCATGAAGATGGCGGTCAGGCCGTGCAATTCCATGCCCCCGTAGCGGCCTGGCAGGTAGGACTTGCGGTAAAGGATCGACGCCACACCCGCCATGGCAAACAGGGCCGGAGCGATCAGCCCGCCGAACCAACAGGTCCAGAACGTCCGCGGCGGGGCGTCACCCAGGCCTTCGAGGGTTTCGAGTCCGCGGCGAGGAATGGGACTGAGGACCATGGGAAACCTCGTGGTGATGACAGCCAACAGTACGTAGTTTACAGAAAATAGCACAAGCCCAACAAAGAAAAAAACCCCGGCCGTTGCCGGCCGGGGTCCACCGAAAATCTTCTCCCGCTCCTGAGCCTTCTCCCGCTCCGAGACCTCCGTTTGTCCCCGCATTTCAGGGGCGTCGTCGACGCCTCTGCGGTGTTCAATTCGAGCCCGTGGGTTATACCCGATTCGCTCGCCGCCGGGCCATCCGACCCAGGCCCCCGAGGGCCGCGAGCAGCATCATGCCCGACGCTGGTTCGGGAATGATGAGCCCATCGACCGACATGCCGGCGGCGGTCAGCGCGGCGACGAACGGGTTGATGTCCTGCACGTTGATCAGACCGTCGCCGTTAAGATCCAGATAGCGAGCCTCCAGGCCGGGATAAGCGGCGAGGTATGCGTCTGAATCCTGCAGGGCCATGATGAACGGGTTGATGTCCTGCACGTCGACCCGCCGGTCGCCGTTGAAGTCGCCGGCCAGCGTCGTGAACAGCGGCAGCAGTCGCAGGTCGAAGTCGCTGACCACCGAGTTGTTGGCGAACAGGTGCAGGCCCGCGCCGATCACGGGGATCACCGCAGCGCCCAGGTCGTAGGCGTCGAGCACGGGCTGGCCGTTGACCAGCACCCAGACGAGGTTGGCCGTGGTGTCGTAGATCAGGTCCAGGTCGTTAAAACCGTTGGCCACGAAATCGGACGTCGGCGTCGTGGTGCTCAGGAGCGTCTGTGAGACGCCGTCGACGTGGACCTCGACGCCTCCGTTGCCACGCAGTAGCGCCCAGAGCGAGCCGTCATTCCAGAAGACCGAGCCGGTCGAGAGCTGGTCCGTCAGGCCCACGCCGACCCAGTCGGGCGTGCCGGCGGGTGAGGCGACGATCGCGTGCAGGCGGATGATCTCGCCGTTGTCGCTGGGGTTGTAGGGAACAAGCGCGACGCCTGTGCCTAGGCCGGAGCGCTCAAGGATGCCGTCGCCGTTGACGTCGTGTAGGGAGAGCGACGCATCCGCGAGCCAGGCCACGCCGCCGTAGTCGGATTCTTGATCGTTGAGGCTCGTCGTGCCTGCCCGCACGTGAAAGTCTTCGCTGGTGACCGGGGCGGTGGAGCGGTCGAGCTTGCGATAGGTGGCGATCATCGCCTGGAAGAGTTCGCCGCGGCCGGAGCGGGCGTTCCAGAGAAAATCCTGCTCGTCGGTGTCGTAAGTCCAGATCATCTGGCTGGTGAAGCCCTTGCTGTCGAGCGTCTCGAGGTGCTGGCGCATCTTGCGGGCGGCCACGGCGAGCGTGGGGTAGGTGCTCTTGAAGGCCCCGAACTCGCCGGTGACCAGTGGAGTGCACTGGGCCTGCGCCTTGGTGACGACGGCGGGATACTCGATGCTTGCCAGGTCGCCGGTGAGCGTGCTGTCGTTGAACGGATAGAAGTGCACGTCGAGGTAGTCGATGTTCGAGTCCAACAGCGCCAACGGGCGCGCGGGGAAGCGGTGGTCGCCGAAGGATGAGCCGCTGGTGAACCCCGGGCCGGTGCGGCCGACGGCCTGATAGGTAAAGACGTTGACGCTGACCAGCGCGTCGGGGTCCACGTCCTTGATCGCCGCCACGGAGGCGTTGGCCCAGACCACGGCGTTGTCGTCGGCCATGCGCTGCTTGTCGGCTGGCAGGGCCATGTTGTAGACCTGCCCGCTGGCGGTGTTGGTCACCAGCCCGCTGGTCAGCGAGAAGGGTGAGGCGTTGTCGAGCATGTTCGCCTCGTTCTCGAGCTCGTAGGCCAGGACGGTCGAGAGCAGGCCCGGGTCGCGGTTCTTGATCTCCTGCACGAACTCGGCCGCGTACTGAGCCTTGGCGGCGATGGCGCCGGGGTCGAGGTAGAAGATGTTCTCAGCCTGGAGGCCCGGCTCGGGCGTGTAGAGCACCTGAAGATTGCTCGAAGTCGCGGCCAGATAGACCAGCGAGGGGATGACGTACACGCCGTGGCTCTGGGCC
Source organism: Phycisphaeraceae bacterium (assembly GCA_020851395.1). Taxonomy (GTDB): domain Bacteria; phylum Planctomycetota; class Phycisphaerae; order Phycisphaerales; family Phycisphaeraceae; genus JADZCW01. The sequence continues at coordinate 2,079 of JADZCW010000308.1, read as the reverse complement.
CGGCTGAGGAAATCGGCGAAGTTGTCCAGGTACTGCGTCGAGAGCTGATTGGTCGCGGGGTCCGCCACCACGCCCTGCGGCGATTCGTGGTCGATGAAGACGCGCACGGCGTTCATGCCGTGCTTGGCCATCTCGGCGAGCGCGTCGTCGGCCCGCTGGCCGTCGTAGTAGTCGGGGGCGAAAGTGGCGTGCCAGGCCCGATCGGGGAAGAGGCGGATGTAGTTTGCCCCGCGGAAGCCTCCCCCGGAAAGTGGCGTCGTCGATGCGCCGTCGACCTGCACGAACTGGCCATCCTCCACCGCCACGCGCGGCAGGGATTGACCAGACGCACCGCCAGCCACGACGCCGACCAATGCAGCCGCGGCGAGCCGGCGCAGCACAGCCTGGGTCGTGGGCCGACGCGCGCCCAAAAACCTTCGAGAACAGACAACGTATCTGCCGGTCATGCAGGACCTCGTGGCACGTACCGGACCGCCGAACGGCGGGAGAACCCCGGACACCGAAAATCGGCAGCGAATCGCGAGAAGGACGCGATTCTACTAGTCCTCATACCCCCGATGGTGAGCGAAAACCTGACAGGGTCCTAAAAGCAGGCCTAAACACCAAGGAATCGAAAATTTGTCGGCCATTGATTGCTGCCTCTTCACCTTTGTCCGATGCTTCGTCGCCGATCAGACCGCCCGGAACCACAAGGCTACACGACAATCTGGCGAAGGCAGACAAACCAGGGCACGCCATGAACGTAAGCTAGGGAACCAGCAGCATCACCCCCCTACCGCCCGCTGAGCCTCGGCATCGTCGCTGGAAGGAACGCCCCATGCTCAACACCGACCGCTACCGCGTCCCGAGCAAGGCCGGCTCGCGCTTCAAGCTCGCAATCCATGATCCCGACGACCACGGCAAGGTCACCGAGGAGCGGGCTGTGCCCCGCTTCGCCAGGCTCATCGCGGAGTTCGAGGAGTTGCAGGAGAAGCTCTACGCCGACCACACGCGCAGCCTGCTGGTCGTCTTCCAGGCGATGGACTGCGGCGGCAAGGACTCAACCATCCGCCACGTCCTGGGCCCGATCAACCCGCAGGGCTGCACTGTCACCAGCTTCAAGGCCCCCACCGCCGAGGAGCTCGACCACGACTTTCTCTGGCGCATCCACGCCCACACGCCGGGCAAAGGCATGATCGCGGTCTTCAACCGTTCGCACTACGAGGACGTGCTGATCGCTCGCGTGAAAAACCTCGTCCCCAAGAAGGTGTGGAAGGATCGCTACAACCAGATCAACGCCTTCGAGGCCCTGCTGCACGAGCAAGGCACGCGGGTGGTCAAGTTCTACCTGCACATCTCCAAGGGCTACCAGAAGGACCGCCTGCTCAAGCGCCTCGAGGACCCCAAGAAGCACTGGAAGTTCAACCCCGACGACCTGGCTGAGCGCAAACGCTGGGGCCAGTATCAGAAGGCCTATGAAGAAGCCCTGCGCCGCTGCTCGACGGAGCACGCCCCCTGGTACGTTGTCCCGGCTGAGCACCGCTGGTTCCGCAACCTGCTGGTCGCCCAGGTGCTCGTCGAGACGCTCAAGGACATGAACCTGCATTACCCCAAGGCGACGTTCAACCCGCGAAAGATCGTGGTGGAATGAGAGAACAGATCAGTCACCAAAACACCATGCTATCCACGTAGGGCACGCATCCTGCGTGCCGAAACACTATCGCCGCTGTTTCGCGTCCCTTCGGTGGATCGCCACGAAGAGGATCGTGCTGGTGAGCACGAACATCGACGACACCACGAATGCTTTGGATGCCTCCGGCGTCAATTCGTTGTCCAGGTACATGCGAAAAGCCAACGCCATCAACGTGGACCACAACAATCCTACGCATACCCCCACGATGCTCAAGAATTTGATGTTCACGCGCTGTTTCTCCTTCAGGCATGGCATAACGACACCACGGTTCCTCTTGCCGCTTGTCTTCTTGGTGTCCTTTGTGTCTTGGTGGTTAACTGTTCTTAGCACTAACTGACCTGCACGCCCATGCGGCGCATCAGGGCGTCGAACTGGTCGAGGGAGTAGAACTCGATCGTCAGCGAGCC
>JADZCW010000307.1 GCA_020851395.1 Phycisphaeraceae bacterium | reverse complement strand
GGCTGCGGTTCCGCAGGCGGGCGGTGAACCTATGACGCAGACGATGCCCGAGATGCCGCCCGCGCTGCGTCGGCAGGCGCCGTCCGAGCCCTCGCCGCGCCGGCGTCGGGGGCGGCAGGTGCGGCCGGGGACGGCGCTGTTGGCGCGCGGCGAGCCGCTGGTGTGGCTGACGGGCGGGGCGCTGGCGCTGTGCCTGGCGATGATCCTGTGCCTCTTGGCGTTGATCTTCGCCGGGGGGCTGCGGACGTTCTGGCCGCAGACGGTTGAGCGGGTGGTGCTCGGCGACGGCACGGTGATGATGGGCGAGATCTCGCGTCAAGAGAGCGACCCGACGGGGGAGGCCGGGGCGGTGCGGACGCTGCTGCGGACGGGGAATTTTGACGTGTCGGGCAAGCACTTTCAGTGGATGCGTGAGAGCGACGTGAGGGAGCGAGACTTTCCCCGCTGGGCGATGGTGGCTGAGAGGTTGTCGTGGGGGAGGTTCTTCGGCGTGCCGGTGGCGTTCATCGTCGACGGGCAGGAGACGGTCAGCGCGCGGGGACTGAGCGGCGAGGAGGCGGAGCGGGCGACGGCGAAGATCTGGGCGCTCTACCGCGAGCACCACCCGTCGGTGGTGACGCTGCGAAGCCAGCGGGTGCGGATTGAGACGCACGACGTGGGGGAGGTCAACGCGGAGATGGAGGAGGCACGCCTGGCGGCTCGGCAGGCGGAGCTGGATTACGGGAAGGATTCGCCGCGGCACGGGCAGGCGGCGGAGGTTGAGGCGCGCGTGCGGGAGAGGACCGACGCGCAGTTCGCGGAGCTTCAGAAGAAGATCGCGGACCTTCGGCAGCGGGCGGGGCGATATCAGATCGTGCTGGCCTCGGCGCAGGGGCAGGAAAAATCCATCGAGCTGGCGGAGATCGTGCGGCTGTACCCGGCGAATCAGCTCGATGTCTGGGGCAAGCTGCGGCTGTACGGGGGGCGGTGGTGGGAGTTCCTCAGCGACGTGCCGCGCGAGGCCAACAGCGAGGGCGGGGTGTTCCCGGCGATCTTCGGGACGGTGCTGATGACGCTGATCATGTCGGTGGCGGTGGTGCCGCTGGGGGTGCTGGCGGCGCTTTACCTGCGGGAGTACGCGAAGGCGGGTGCGCTGGTCAACGCGATCCGGATCGCGATCAACAACCTGGCGGGCGTGCCGAGCATCGTGTTCGGGGTGTTCGGGCTGGTGTTCTTCTGCTACAGCATCGGGTCGAGCATCGACGAGGTGCTGTTCGAGGCGCGTCTGCCGAGCCCGACGTACGGGACGGGGGGGATCTTGTGGGCGGCGTTGACGCTGGCACTGCTCACGCTGCCGGTGGTGATCATCGCGACGGAGGAGGCGCTGTCGGCGGTGCCGCGATCGATGCGGGAGGGGTCGTACGCGTGCGGGGCGAGCAAGTGGCAGACGGTGAGGCGGATCGTGCTGCCGCGGGCGATGCCGGGGATCATGACCGGGGCGATCCTGGCGATGGCGCGCGGGGCGGGGGAGGTGGCGCCGCTGATGCTCGTCGGGGCGGTGAAGCTGGCGCCGCAGCTGCCGATGGACGGGCAGTTTCCGTTCCTGCACCCGCAGCGGAGCTTCATGCACCTGGGGTTTCATATTTATGACCTGGGCTTCCAGAGCCAGAACTCCGAGGCGGCCAAGCCGATGGTGTTCACGACGACGCTGCTCTTGATCGTGATCATCGCGGTGCTGAACGTGACGGCGATGGCGCTGCGGACGCGGCTGAAGAAGCGTTTCGTGGGCGGCCAGTTCTAGGTTAAAGTGGAGACGACCATGACCACGACTCTTATCTCCCGCAAGGAGCCCAAGCTGATGGCCCCTGAACCGAGCGCCGAGGCCTCCGCGGCTCATATGACCCCGTCGGGGCCGGCGGTTCGCTCTGCGGCGGGGCAGGCGCATGAGGCCGAGGCCTTGGTGCATGAGGCGGTGCGGCACGAGACGCCGGTGCTGGAGATCGAGCGGTTCTCGCTCTACTACGGGCCCAAGCAGGCGCTCTTCAACGTGCACATGGCGGTGCCTCAGGGGAAGGTGACGGCGCTGATCGGGCCGTCGGGGTGCGGCAAGAGCACGCTCCTGCGGTCGGTCAACCGGATCAACGACCTGATCGACCACGTGCGGATCGAGGGGGACATGAGGCTGGCGGGCGAGTCGATCTACCACCGGCAGATCGACGTGATCGAGCTTCGCAAGCGGATGGGGATGGTGTTCCAGAAGCCCAACCCGTTCCCGATGAGCATCTACGAGAACGTGATCTACTCGCTGCGGATCGACGGGGAGCGGCGGCGGGGCGTGCTGGCCGAGACGGCGGAGCGGTCGCTGCGCGGGGCGGCGTTGTGGGACGAGGTCAAGGATCGGCTCAGTGAGAGCGCGCTGAGCCTGTCGGGGGGTCAGCAGCAGCGATTGTGCATCGCGCGGGCGATCGCGGCTGAGCCGGAGGTGCTCTTGATGGACGAGCCCTGCTCGGCGTTGGACCCGATCGCCACGACCAAGATCGAGGACCTGATCCAGTCGCTCAAGGGCGACTACACGATCCTGATCGTGACGCATAACATGCAGCAGGCGTCGCGGATGAGCGATTACACTGCGTTTATGTACCTCGGACGGCTGATCGAGTACGGGCCGACGACGGATATCTTCACCAACCCCCGCCTGCGGCAGACGGAGGACTACATCACCGGCCGTTTCGGCTAACCCCCCCGGAAGTCCCCCGGAAGTGGATGCACGAAAGTTCATGGCGGAATGAGGGCGTGCCGCCTGTCGGAGAACGACGATGTCCCAGCACCTTCAGAACCAGTTCGACAAGCTCAAGCGGATGATCCTGAACCTGGGGGCCCAGGTGGAGGACTGCGTGCAGGGGGCGGTGCGCGCGGTGGAGATGCGCAACGAGGTGTTGGCGCAGAAGATCATCGAGGAGGACTCGCTGATCGACCAGGCGGAGCTGGACGTGGAGGAGGAGTGCCTGCACACGCTGGCGTGCTACCAGCCGGTGGCGATGGACCTGCGGTTCGTGGTGTCGCTGCTGAAGATCAACAATGATCTTGAGCGGATCGCGGACCTGGCGGTGAACATCTCCGAGCAGGCGCAGTTCCTGACGGGCGAGCCGCCGATGGACGGGGCGCCGTTCCACCTGCCGGAGATGGCCCGGCAGGTGCAGGGGATGCTGCAGAAGTGCCTGGACTCCTTGGTGCACCGCAACGCGGAGCTGGCGGAGTCGGTCCGGCAGAGCGATGACGGGGTGGATCGGATGCACCGGCGGATGTACGAGATCGTGCAGCAGAAGGTGAGCGTGCACCCGGAGCGGGTGGCGACGCTGCTGCACTTCGTGAGCATCTCTCGTCAGCTCGAGCGGATCGCGGACCACGCGGTGAACATCGCCGAGGACGTGATCTACATGATCAACGGGCAGATCCTGCGTCACAGCCGGCCGCACGAGGCGGAGGGCGCCGGGTCGCGCCAGGCGGGGGGCAAGCCCGGGGCGTGAGGGGGGTGACGCCCGGGGTGCGGCGGTGTTGTCCTGCCTGCCATTTTCCGTCAGGATACACGGATGCAGATCCTGATCATGCGTCACGGCATCGCCGAGAACCACAGCGCCGACGGGCGGGACGAGTCGCGCCAGCTCACCGATGAGGGGATCGAGAAGACAACCCTGGCGGCTAAGGGGTTGTGCAAGCTCATCGATCATCTGGACGTGATCCTGACGAGTCCTCGGGTGCGTGCGGCCCAGACGGCGGGGATCGTGGGTAAGGCCTTCGGCCTCGAGCCGCAGGTGATGGCGAGCCTGGGTGACGGGCCGGCGGCGAAGATCCTGCGCGACCTGCGCAAGCGGCGAGAGGAGTCGATCTGCGTGGTGGGGCATGACCCGTCGCTGTCGCGGTTGGTGGAGATGCTCTGCACGCCGGAGGGGGGCGAGGGTTTTGTGGGGCTCAAGAACGCGGGGTGCGCGCTGATCGAGGCGGATTTTTCGAGCAACGGCATCGGGCCGGGGCAGATGTACTGGCTGGCGACGCCGAAGATGCTGCGGGCCGTCGGCGGGGGGAAGTAGACATCTCGACCCGGGGCTTCCGCCCCGGCTTGGCGGAAGGCGAGAGAGAATCAGAGTGAAATCGGGCAGGTCGGTCCTACCGGCCGACGTGGACCCAGGTCTTGTCGCGGGCGGCCTGGTAGATGGCGGTCATGACGGCGGAGCGTGCGGCGGCCTCGCGGGGGGTGACCAGGGGGGCGTGGGGTTTGCCCTCGACGGCGTCGAGGAAGTTCTCGAAGGCGTGGGGCCAAGGCTTGGGCAGGTCGGTCCAGGGTTGCGAGCCGTCGGCGTTGAGTTTCTTGCTCTTGAGGTAGAGCTTGCCCTGGCAGACCATGGCGTGGGCCTCGGTGCCGGTGATCAGGCATTGGACGGGGTTGTCCAGGTCGAGCCAGCTGCCGGCGAGGGTGGCGAGCGCGCCGTTCTGGAACTTGAGCAGGGCCTCGCCGACCTCGTCGCAGTCGCCGTAGCGCTTGGTGACGGTGAAGATGTCGCCGGTGACGCGTTCGACGGTGCCCATGAGCCAGAGCAGGATGTCCAGGGAGTGGGTGGCCAGGTCGCCAAAGGCGCCGCAGCCTGCGATCTTGGGGTCGGCCATCCAGCGCCACTGGGTGTCGAACCAGCCGCCGAGGGCGCCCTCGTGGCAGTTGCTGTGGCGGATGCGGGTGATGGCGCCAAAGAGGTTGTCGGCGATGGCCTTCTTGAGGAACTGGTGGATGGGCGAGCCGCGGAGGAAGTAGCCGGTGGAGAAGTGCACGCCGGCCTTCTCGATGGCGGCGGCCATGCGGTCGGCGTCGGCGGTGGCGTAGCCGAGGGGCTTCTCGACGAAGAGGTGCTTGCCGGCGGCGGCGGCGGGCAGGACCAGCGACTCGTGGCGGTCGGTCTCGGAGCAGACGATGACGGCGGCGATGGACTTGTCGGCGAGGATGGCGGCGACGTCATTCACGACCGGGGCATTGGCTTCCTTGGCGTTGGCGGCGGCGCGGGCGGCGTCGTGGTCCCAGACGGCCGCGACGGAGACGCTCGGGCGGTTCTTGAGCATCTTGATGAAGCCGGGGGTGTGAATGTGGGCGCAGCCGAGCAGAGCGACCTTGGGCATGACTCGTCCTTTTGTGTTCAGCGGGCGGGAGGGATCGTCAACGATGGGGGAACACCATACCGCAACGAGGCGGGGGAGGAAAATCCCGCCACGTTAGGACAAATCGAGGGACGCCAGCGGGCGGTCTGGATATGGCGACGGTCAGGGCTTGAAGGCGGCGACGTCCTCGTCGCTGATGCCGAGCCACTCCTTCATGTGCTGCTCGTAGAGCTGCTGGTGGTCGGGATTGGAGAAGTCCAGGCGGAGCTCGTTGATGACCTTGGTGCCCATGCGGATCCACTGCCGCCAGGTGTCCTGGGAGTAGTGGTGGAAGATGAATTGGCCCAGGGGACCACGCATGGGCGGGTCGGGAAGGCGCTGGCCGGGCTGACCCGTGCGACGGTCGATGACTTGATCCCCCCCGGAAGTTGTCGTGGGCTGTGCCACTTGCGGGGCGGCGACCTCGGGCAGGGGCCAGCGGTGCAGTTCCATGAGGGAAGCGATGGCCCGCTGGGGCATGACGTCGCCGCGCTTGGCCGCGACGGTGTAGCCCTTGGTCAGGACGTCCTTGGCCTGGTCGAGCTTCTCGATCTTGAGCAGGACCTGGCCGAGAAGTTGATAGGCACGTGAGAGGCCCGGGTCGAGGTCGAGGGCTTGCTGGAGGGCGGCCGCGGCGTCGGCGAGGCGATCGGCCTCCTTGTAGGCGTTGGCGAGGCTGAACCAGCCCATGGCGTTCTGGGGGTCCGCCTGGGTCATGTTCTCCCACTGGGCGATGCGGCTGCTGAGATCTTGGATGTCCATGCCTAAAGCATAGGGCATGGCGGGGGAGGGGCCAAGAGGTGACGGAGCGGATCACGGCGTGGGGGGGAAGAGCTCGCGGAGGATGGCGAGAGACTCGAACTCGATGGTCTCGAGGGCCTCGGGGGCGAGCTTGGAGCTGACGCCGGCGTCGGTTTCGTAGCCGCCGCGGCGCAGGGCGTGACGGGTGGGGATGTAGCCGGCGTCGGCGCTGGTCATGTGGGCGGGCCAGGTGAAGGCGGCGGGGGAGTCGAGCTTGACGCGGAGCTGGGCCTCGACGAAGGGTTCGCCGGGCCAGCCGAGGATGGCCAGGGGGCCCAGGCGCAGGGCCTGGATCTCGTAGGGGAACGAGCCCTGGTGCCGGCGGAAGTAGTTCTCGTAGTCGACCCGCCAGACGGCGTACATCCAGTCCCACTCGGCCTGCGTGGGGTCGCCGTCGCGCCAGATGGGGGTGGGGTGCTCGGCGAGGAGTTTTTCGGAGGCGGCGAGCAGCTTGCGGTCGAGGGGTCGCAGGGGGATCGGCAGGCGGCGGCTGGTCCAGGAAAAGTCGTAGGAGGTCAGCGGCTGGGCGGTGGCGAAGGCGGCGCGCGTCGTGTCGGC
>JADZCW010000306.1 GCA_020851395.1 Phycisphaeraceae bacterium | reverse complement strand
GGGGCCGTCCTCGGCGACCGCGTCCGCATGATGCGCCACGCCACCGACCCCATGGTCTTCATCCGCTCCCTCGCCTCCCGCGGACACCTCGGCGGCTTAACACTCGGCGCCAAGGGCGTCGTCCGCATCCTCGGCCTGCTTGGCTGCGACATGGTCATCATCGAGACCGTCGGCGTCGGCCAGAGCGAAGTCGAAGTCGCCGGCGTCGCCGATGTCGTCATGGTCATCCTCGCCCCAGGCCAGGGCGATTCCGTCCAGATGCTCAAGGCCGGCCTGATGGAAGTCGCCGACTTGTTCGTCGTGAATAAAGCCGACCTCCCGGGCGCCGAGACCCTCCACCGACACCTCCTCCAGGTCATGAGCCTCAATGACCCCATGACCTGCGACGCCCACCACAACACCGACCCCGCCAGCGACGATAAACCCGCCACCACTTCCGGGGGCGACACTTCCGGGGGCCAGGACGACTGGGTCGGCCCCGTCGCCCGCCGCTGGGGCACGCCTGAGGTCTTCATGGTTGCCGCCAACGAGCACCGCGGCATCCCCGAGCTCCTGGACCACTTCGAGTCCCAGGTCCGCTCCGCCGGCCCGCGCTGGATGCAGCGTCGCGAGGAGTCCCTTAACCTCGAGATCCGCGAGTCCGTCCTCGAGGAGGCCCGCCGTCGCCTCGAACAAACCCTCAACCACAACGGTTCAGCCGCCGGCCACGTCGATCGTGTCCTGAGCGGCCAGACCTCCGTCCGGCAGCTGGCCCAGGAACTCCTGGAGAAAACCACCGCCAAGCCAGACGCCTGATTCCACACCCCCCCACACCCAAAGGTGATCCTCCGATGCCCGACCCCATCCAACCCATCGAACAGGCCAAAGAGCAGTGGAACAACGGCATGGTCGCCAAGACCCTCGCCAAATTCCCCGAGCGCGAGCCCCAGTTCCTGACCGTCTCGGGCAAAGAGGTCGATCGCCTCTACACGCCTAGCCCCGACGGCCTCGAGGGCTATAACGCCAAGCTCGGTTTCCCCGGCCAATATCCCTTCACCCGCGGCGTCCAGCCCACCATGTACCGCGGCCGCCTCTGGACCATGCGCCAGTACGCCGGCTTCTCCACCGCCGAGGAGTCCAACAAACGCTACCGCTACCTGCTCGAGCAGGGATCGACGGGCCTGAGCGTCGCCTTCGACCTGCCCACCCAGATCGGCTATGACTCCGACGACGTCATGGCCGCCGGCGAGATCGGCAAGGTCGGCGTCGCCATCGACACCCTCGCCGACATGGAGACCCTTTTCGCCGGCATCCCGCTGGACAAGGTCTCCACCTCCATGACCATCAACGCCACCGCCGCCGTCCTCCTGGCCATGTACATCGCGGTCGGTGAAAAACAGGGCGTCACCCCCGACAAGCTCGACGGCACCATCCAAAATGACGTCCTCAAGGAATACATCGCCCGCGGCACCTACCGCTTCCCCCCCAAGCCCTCCCTCCGTCTCATCAGCGACATCTTCGCCTACTGCACCAAGCAGGTCCCCAAGTGGAACACCATCTCCATCTCCGGCTACCACATCCGTGAGGCCGGCTCGACCGCCGCCCAGGAAGTCGGCTTCACCCTCGCCGACGCCGTCTGCTACGTCCAGACCGCCATCGAGGCCGGCCTGAAGGTCGACGACTTCGCCCCGCGCCTCGCCTTCTTCTTCGCCGCCCACACCGACGTCCTCGAGGAAGTCGCCAAGTTCCGCGCCGCCCGCCGACTCTACGCCAAAATCATGAAGGAACGCTTCGGCGCCAAGGACGCCAAGAGCTGGATGCTCCGCTTCCACACTCAGACCGGCGGCGTCACCCTCACCGCCCAGCAGCCCGACAACAACGTCGTCCGCGTCACGCTCCAAGCCCTCGCCGCCGTCCTCGGCGGAACCCAGAGCCTCCACACCAACTCCAAGGACGAGGCCCTCGCCCTGCCCACCGAGGACTCCGTCCGCGTCGCCCTGCGCACCCAGCAGATCATCGGCTTCGAGTCCGGCGTCACCAACACCATCGACCCCCTCGGCGGCAGCTACTACGTCGAACAACTCACCGACCAGATCGAAGCTGAGGCCGAAGCCTACATCAAGAAGATCGACGAGCTCGGCGGCGTCGTCCCCGCCATCGAGCAGGGCTACATCCAGAAAGAAATCGAGAACTCCGCCTACGCCTACGGCCAGTCCGTCGAGAAGGGCCAGCGCACCGTCGTCGGCGTCAACAAGTTCCAGATCAAGGAATCCGGCGAGTTTGACCTCTTCACCGTCCCCGCTGAGACCACCAAGAAACAGGTCGACTCCCTCAAGAAGGTCAAGACCACCCGCGACCAGGCCAAGGTCAAGGCCGCCCTCGCCGCCGTCGAGAAGACCGCCCAGGGCAAGGACAACCTCATGCCCGTCATCCTCGACGCCGTCCGCGCCTACGCCAGCATCGGTGAGATCTGCAAGGCCCTGCAGAACGTCTTCGGCGAGTACACCGAAACCTTTAATTAACCCCCCCAGGAAGTTTTGACTGAACTTCCCCAGGTTTCACAGCTGATCGATGATCACAGCCCTGAACAAAGCGTAACCGCACAAAACACGATATCATCCCTCGATCCCTCACCGGGACCAAGCCAAGCATGCGGAGCCAGCCATGATCCAGGCCAAGGCCATCAACCACATCGGCATCGCCGTCAAGTCGATCGCCGCGCACCGCGACTTCTACGAAAAAACCCTCGGCGCCCGCTGGGAGGGCGAGGAGACCGTCGCCGAGCAGAAGGTCAAGGTCGGATTCCTCCTCGTCGGCCCCGACGGCCATGAGGTCCGCCTCGAGCTCCTCGAACCCACCGCCCCCGACTCGCCCATCTCCGGCTTCATCGAGAAGAAGGGCGAGGGCCTCCACCACGTCGCCTACACCGTCGACAACATCCAGCAGCGCCTCGACGCCCTCAAGGCCTCAGGGCTCAAGCTCATCGACGAGAAGCCCCGCACAGGCGCCCACCACACCCAGATTGCCTTCCTCCACCCCAAGGCCTCCTGCGGCGTTCTGACCGAACTCTGCCAGCCCGCCGCCCACTGAGCCGCGCCCACGCGGCCTTTTTATTTAATCACGCCTTAAGCCAAGGATAACCCAGCGATGTCTCCGGAAAGCAAAAAACGCGCCGCCATGACCATGGCCGACCGCATCACCGAGCTCAAGAAGAAGAACCAGGCCATCCTTCTCGGCGGCGGCAAGGAACGCATCGACAAGCAGCACCAGTCGGGCAAGATGACCGCCCGTGAGCGCATCGACGCCTTCCTCGACGCCGGCTCCTTCCAGGAGATGTACGGCTTCGCCCAGCATCGCTGCACCTACTTCGGCATGGCCGGCAAGGACGTCCCCGCCGACGGCGTCGTCACCGGCTGCGGCTCGGTCGAGGGTCGACTCGTCCACGTCGCTTCCCAGGACTTCACCACCATCGGCGGCGCCGTCGGTGAGACCCACGCCGACAAGATCGTCGAGATGGCCAAGGCCTCGCTCAAGACCGGCTCGCCCCTGGTCGTCATCAACG
>JADZCW010000305.1 GCA_020851395.1 Phycisphaeraceae bacterium | reverse complement strand
CGCTGCTGCTGGACTGCCGGACGCACGACACGGTGCAGGTGCGGCTGGACGACCCGGCGGTGGCGGTCTTGATCATCAACACGAACGTGCGGCATGAACTTTCCGGGGGGGAATACGCGCAACGGCGACGGCAGTGCGAGGAGGCGGCCAAGGCGCTGGGCGTGCGGAGCCTGCGCGACGCGAGCATGGAACAACTGATGTCGTCGAAGGAGAGGCTTGATCCGGTGGTGCTGCGGCGGGCGCATCACATCATCGGTGAGATCGCCCGGACGACCGACGCGGCGGCGAAGCTGGAGAACGGGGATTGGCTCGCCATGGGCAAGCTGATGCATGCGAGCCATGTGTCGCTGCGCGATGATTATGAGGTGAGCTGTGAGGAACTCGATGTGCTGGTGGATTTGGCGGGCGAGATCGGGCCGGTGGGAGGCGTGTTCGGTTCGCGGATGACGGGCGGGGGATTCGGGGGGTGCACGGTGAGCCTGGTCGAGGCGGGCAAGGCTCAGGCGATCCAGGCGGAGGTTTGCTTGCGGTATCAAGAACAGACGGGGATCGAGCCGTCAGCGTTCGTGACGCGGCCGGGGTTAGGCTCGCGGGCGGTGAAGGTATGAGGGGACGCTGTGTCAGGGTGTGGCGGCAGTTTTTTGCCGCACGTCGCGCAGGGCCATGCGGAGGCGGTTGGCGAAGATCAGGGCCCAGATGCCCAGGACCAACATGGCCAGGCCCATGAGCATGGTGACCACGCCGGCGGTGAGCACGACTGCGGACGTCGGCGGGGCGCTCGGGGCGGTTGTCGGGCCGACGGGGATGACGGGAGAGACTGAGCCGGTCGTCAGCACCAGCACAAGGCCGGCGAGGAACGCGGCGGCGAGGCTCAGGCCCATGTAGCGTGCCAGTCTACGGGCTTGGCGGGCGAGGCTGAGGTTGGGGATGCGCAGGGCGAGGCTGCGGGCGTAGAGCAGGGCGGCGACCATCTGGGCGAGGGCGACGAGCTGGGACAGCAAGCTGCCCCACTGGGCTGGGGCGGACTGGATGTTGGCGGGGTCGATCCAGAGGGCGACCTGGTTGGCGAGGCCGAGGAAGAACCCGATGACGACCGTTGCTCGGGTGATGGCGCGGGGGCTGAAGGAGGCTTCGGGGACGAAGGGGTCGGGCTCAGGCGAGGTGAATCCGAGCCAGGCGATGACGCTGAACACGCCCAAGCCGATGACGAGGATGGCCTGGGCCGTGATGGCCAGTCGGGGATTCGGGGGATTCCCGGGATTGCCGGCGGTGAGGACGGCGGCGACGACGCCGACGACCATGCCCAGCACGATACCGGCCAGGACCAGCAGCAACAGCATCGTCAGGCCCCTGGTGACGCGTGCGAGCCAGGCCTGGTCGGCGAACTGCAGGAGGTCGCCGCGGGCGGAGCCGTCGACGGGCGAGCCGCACTCGGGGCAGGTGGCGGCCAAGGTCAGCGAGCGGAGGTTGTAGCCGCAGACGACGCAGGGGACGTCGGCGTCGAGCAGGCCCTGGGCGTCGAGCGGGATGATGGGCATGGACGGCTCCTGGAGAGGGTGCAATAAAGATTAACAGGTTTGCTGGGGCCTGGAGGAGCGACATGTCGGCCGGGACAGACGGATCGCGGAGGGTTGGCGGGCCGTGGCGTCTGATGCGGTTGCGTTGGTGGGCGATGGGACGGCTAGGCGCGGTCGGTGGGCTTGGTCAGGTGGGCGTCGATGCCGAAGGTCGCCAGGTCGCGCAGGAGCGGGACGAACGCTAGCGGCCCGAGCCGGCGGACGGGGATGCGGCGGAGGCGGCGCGGGTGCAGGCCGGCGATCAGGACGGCGGACTCGAAACGGGTGAAGGTGATGCGGTTCAGGCCCGTGTCCTCCCAGCTCGTGGGGTGGATCGGGGAGCGGCGCTGGTTGCGGACCTCGATGATGGCGTCGCGGCCGAGCCAGAGGTGGGCCCAGGGGACCTGCGTGGCCCAGCAGAGGTGGTAGCCCAGCGGGCTGTAGAAGAGCGGGCCGAAGCGGGTGATGAATGAGCCGCCGGGTTTGAGCACGCGGCGGATCTCGCTGAGCATGGCCAAGGGGTTCATGACGTGCTCGAACACGTTGGTCGAGAGCACGGCGTCGAAGGTGTTGTCAGCGTAGGGCAGGCGGTCGTCGCGGACCTGAGCGACGGCCATGTTGAGGATGTCGCGGTGGCGGCGGAACTGCTCGGCCTGGGCGAGGCTGTTGGGGTCGACGTCGCAGCCGTGGGCGAAGGCGCAGCGCTCGGCTAACCAGGCGGTCTCGCCGCCCCAGCCGCAGCCGAAGTCCAGGACGGTTTTACCCGTGAGGTTGCCGAGCTCGGCCACGGCGTCGGCGAAGCTGCCCTGGGCCTTGGCGTACTCGTAGGCGGATTGCTCGGAGGAAGTCGCCGGGGCGGCCACGGGGGGGAAGAGCGGCTCAAGAGCAACGAGCAGGCGGGCGCGCAGGCTGAGCCTGGCGGGGCGTGCGGGCGCAATCGGGGCGGAGACCGTCATGCCGGAGATTATCGGCCCGACGGCGGGGGGACATTGGCGTTAGGACGGTTTTTCCGGCTGTTTTGCCGGCGGGGGAGAGGAGGAGGTTACCCGCTCCTTCGCCGCGAGGACGCGGCTCAGTGGCGGCGTGGGTGGGAAAGAAGTGGTGCTGGGGATTGTCGAGGCGCCGGGCGGGGCGGCTGTTGGGGACGGTGAGGGCTTGGGCAGGATGGCGGCGATGTCGCGGCGGAGGCGGTCGATCTGGAAGAGGCTCAGGGCGCAGAGGATCAGCAGGATGGGCCAAGTGATCAGGGCAGTGATCAAGATGACCTGCACAAGCCATGGTCCAATCGGGCTGTCATAACTTCTGATGGCGTGAATGGGAAGTACAAGCAGGAGCATTGTTGCCGAGGAGACCAGCAGTAGACCGAAGGTGACGATGCTTAGCCACTGGAAGCGGAGAGCCAAGACATAATCGGCGGTACGGAGCGAAAGCGATCGCAGATAGGCAAGGCCTAACGCGACTGCCCAGCAGGATCCGAGCGGCGAGAGGAAAAGTCCAGCGGCGAGTGTGGCTGCGGGATCGTTGCGCCACACCGTGAAGAGCATGAAAGCGACCATCGCAAGTGACAAGCAAACTGCAGCGACGCGTAGCAGCCAGCGTATATATGGGTCGGGGACGAGTAAGTCGACCTGGCGCGACGGGGCCGTGACAACGAACCAGCCCGCGAAAGAGACCAGGTTCAGGATCAACAGAAAGAAGTTCATCCAAACTTCTACCATGGAGTTTGGATGTGGTCCGCGAGTCAGAAGAAGCCATACGAGGGTGAATGTGCTCATGGCCACGACACTAAACACTCCCCACCGGACCCAACTCAGCCCCGCCAGGATATGCCTGAGCCATCCCGAGTCGGCCAGAAACAGCAGGTCGGGACGGATCGACTCGTCCATCGGCGTGCCGCACTCCGGGCAGGCGCCGGTGGGATCGGTGGTGCGGAGGTTGTAGCCGCAGTGGACGCAGGGGATGTCGGCGTCGAGGCGGCCCTGGGGATCAAGAGGGATGGCGGGCATGCGGTGCTCCCGGCACGCGGAACCCGATGGCATGCGTGGGCCGCACGCCCTAGCTGATGAACTGGAGCATGTTGGTGTACTGGGTGAGGCGGCGGTCGATGTCGGCGCGTTTGATGGACTGGAGCTTGCCGAGGCTGAAGGCTTCGACGGTGAAGCTGGCGACGACGGCGCCGACGGCGACGGCT
>JADZCW010000304.1 GCA_020851395.1 Phycisphaeraceae bacterium | reverse complement strand
GGTCGTCGGCTGGCGCTTCTTCAGCGGAGGTGGCGGCGGGGCAGAAGAATCTCTACACCCCCGCGCTCGACGGTGGATGGACACCGACCGGCCTGGAGACCGCACTGGTCGAGCCCGAGAAGCAGATTATCCTCGCGGCGCTGCGGGCCAACGACTGGAACCGCCAGGAAACCGCTCGCCAACTCGGCATCAACCGCACGACGCTCTACAAGAAGATCAAGCAGTTCAGCCTCGACACCCCGGAGGGCTTCGCGGCCTGAACCGCGCGCAGGCCTGATCCTTCCGCCGGTCAGTTACCAGCGATTGTCCTGGTCGAACGGCACGACGTCGCAGCTCTCCTGATAGAACGTGAGCATCCGCTGCTTGAGCTCACCGAGAACGCGTGCGTAGGCGGGGTTGTCGATCACGTTCTTCTCTTCGCCCGGATCTTTCGTCAGGTCGTAAAGTTCATCGCTCTCGTACAGACGGCGGACGTACTTGAAATCGCGCGTCCGGCACATCGTCGCCTTGGTGTGCTCCGGGCCGTCGGAGTACTGCATCTTCATGCGGGGGTAGTAGGCGTGCTCGCGGCGCTGGTCCGGGTCCTTGTCGGGTTCGCGGCAGTGGGGCTCGTTCTGGAGCCTACCGCCCTCGCAGAAGACGGCGTCGCGATGCTCACGCGTCTCGCCGGCGATCAAAGGCAGGAGCGAGCGTCCGAAAGAGGTGTAGCCCGGGTCGATGCCCGTCACGTCGTAGACGGTGGCGGAAAAGTCGACCAGCTCCACCAACGCGTCGCTGACGCCGGGCCGGCAGGCCTTCGCTGCGGGGGGTTTAATCAGGAACGGCACGCGCGTCAGACAGTCCTCGAAGGTGTTTTGGGTTTTCTCCACCAGGCCGTAGTCGCCGGTGAAGTCGCCGTGGTCGGCAAAGACGAACAGGGCCGTGTCGTCCCACATCCCCGCCTGGCGCAGGGCGTCAACGATGAGTCCGAGCTGGGCGTCGACGCGGGCGCACATGCCGTAGTAGGTCGCACGCAGCTCTGTCCAGCGGTCCTCCGTCCAGCCCTGCATGTTCTGGAGCCTGTGGATGCCCTTGTTGATCGACGGTTTGCCCGTCCAATCGCTTGGCGCGGGGATGCGCGGCGGCAATTTTCCGCGGTCGATCATGCTGTAATAGGGGTCCTCGACCTGGTAGGGGGGGTGTGGGAAGCCCAGCGGCAGGTTGATGCACAGGGGCTGATCTCCGCTCGACTCGCCCCAGCGGCGGATCTGATCGACCGCCCCGAGCACCCAGGCCCAGTCCTGGTCGAGGAAGACCTTTTCGCCGCGATGATCGAGCTTGCCGACGTAGAAACTGTAGTACGTGTCGCTGCCGGGCTGGCCTCGTGTCTGGTCCCAGGGCCAGTCGTGGCGGCGCGTGTATCCCCAGCGGGCGTGGTCTTGGCCCGTGTCCTCATACTTCACGTCGCAGTACGCCTTGTACCCGTGCTGGGCGGGCACGAGGTCATTCTTGCCGCCCCACCAGACGAAGTACCCGCTGTCCTTGAGGATCTTGAGCAAGCAAGGTTCGCTGGCCCGAAGCATGTGGGTCATCGTGCGATGCCCGCGCACGTGCGGGTACCAGCCGGTCATGAAGGAGCAGCGGCTGGGCGTGCAGACGGGGTTCTGACAGAAGGCCCGGCTGAAAGAGACCGCCTCGGTCGCGGCGAGCTTGTCGAGATTCGGCGTCACCGCGGCGGGGTTGCCCATGTGGCCCAGCACGTCGCCGCGCCACTGGTCGGGATTGAAGATCACGATGTGCGGCCGCTTCTTCATGATTTTCCCTTGCGCATCCAGCGCTTGTCCTGATCGTGGGGCACGACGTCGCAAGTCTCCTGGTAGAACGTGAGCATGCGCTCACGCATCCTCGCCAGCACGTCGGCGTAGGCCTGCTCGCCCGTGACGTTGTGCAGTTCCTGGGGGTCACGCCCCAGGTCGTACAGTTCGTCAGGCTCCATCAGCCGCCGGACGTATTTGAACTGCGACGTCCGGCACATTGTGGCCTTGCCCAGAACCGGCAACTCCTGGTCCTGCAGGTACTCACGGGGCCAGTAGACCATCGCCGGCGTCAGGTCCTCGTCGCGTTCGTAGTCTCGGCCGTGCTTCTCGCCGATGAGCCGGCCGCCCTCGCAGAAGACGGCGTCGCGGTGCTCCTGCACCTTTCCCGTCAGCAGAGGCAGTAGCGATCGGCCGAAGTGCGTGTGACCCGGTTCGATGCCCGCCAGGGCTTCAACCGTTGCCGGGAAATCGATCAGTTCCACCAGGGCGTCACGGACACCTACCTTGGCGCCCAGCGCCGCCGGGGGTTTAACCACCAGCGGCACGCGTGTCAGACAGTCCTCGAAGGTGTTCTGGTTTTTCTCCACCAGGCCGTAGTCGCCCGTGAAATCGCCGTGGTCGGAGAAGAAGAACAAGGCCGTGTCGTCCCACATCCCCGCCTGTCGCAGGGCGTTGACCACGCGGCCGAGCTGGGCGTCGACTCGAG
>JADZCW010000303.1 GCA_020851395.1 Phycisphaeraceae bacterium | reverse complement strand
GGGTACTTCACCCAGCCCGCGTAGCTCGTGCCGGGCTCGAACTGCCCGCGGAGGCAGATGCACTCGGTGCCGGTGCTGATCAGCGAGCAGGTCGTCTGGACCAACAGTTCGTCCGGCCCGGGGTCGCCGATCTCGACCTCGCGGTGTCCGACCTGGTTCGGCCCGTTGAAGATGATCTCGAGGGACTTCATGCCTAAACGCTCCGCCAATCGAAGATGACGCCCATGGCCTCGGCGCGGCGCTGGGTCAGCAGCCCGTACGCCTCGGTCGCCTGCTTGGGACTATAGGTGTGTGTGATCAGGTCGCCCACGCGCATCCGGCCCTGGGCGAGATATCGATAGAAGAGGCCCGTCATCGCCTGCTGCGACCAGGGGGTGAAGTCGGTGGTCTGCCGGGGCGAGTTGACGTCGTGGGCGCCCATGATCGTCAGGTCGCGGGCCAGCACGCCGTGGATGAGATGTTGTTTCTCCGGCTCACCTGTGTCGCCGACGATGACCAGCCGGCCGAACCGGCGGACCAGCTCCAGGGCCTTGGGCAGGACGCTCCAGTGGCCGGTGACGTCGAAGACCACGTCAGCCATCGCCCCGCCGGTGATGGCCTTGAGGTCATCCTGGACCTGGTCGATGGGCTTGCAGATCGTCCGCGTGGCCCCGTGGCTGGCAGCCATCTCCAGACGCTTGGGCACGGTGTCCACCACGACCACCTCGGCCGCGCCGCAGAGACTGACGTACTGCGTGACGAGCTGCCCGAGCAGGCCCGCCCCGATGACCACGGCCACCTCACCGAGCTTGACGTCGCCGCGCCTAGAGCCGTGCTGGGTGATGTAGGCGAGCTTGCCCCAGGCGGCCTCGGCGTCGCTGACGCCGTCGGGGATGAGCACCGCATCGTCCGCGCCGACCAGGTGATATTGGGCATGCGGTCGGCTGCACAGCACGCGATCACCGGGCTTGAGCGTCTTGACGTTGTCGCCGGCCTTGAGGACCTGTCCCGCCATGCTGTAGCCGGGGTGGAAGGGGTATTTAACCCACGCCTCCCAGTTCGTGCCGGGGGCGAAGTTGCGCTGCAGGCAGATGCACTCGGTGCCGGTGCTGATCAGGCTGGCCGAGGCTTGGACGAGCACCTGGTCGGGCTTGGGTTCGCCGACCTCCATGTCTCGCACTTCAAGCTGATCCTTTCCGGTGAAAACGATGCCGATGCCTCGCATGGACGGAATCTCCAGGGCGGGGGGTGTGGGAACAGCACGCGGCACGATCGCCCCCCGGACGTGCGCAACAATCAGAAACCCGCAGCATCGTGATTCGCCGCCCGCCCCACGTCAAGGCTCGGCCGGGCGGGAGATGATAAACTTACGGTTTCACCCCATCCCTGGAGGACAGCGCCGATGGACCGGGTCATGCCCGCTGAGCTGCACAACCGCATCGTGCAGGCCGCTTACCGCAAGCGTGGTTTCACCGACGAGGAATCGGGCCAAGCCGCCCGTTTCTGCGAGCTGGCCGCCCGTCACGGCATCAAGACGCACAACGCGCTCAAGGCCCTGCACCTGGACGATCACTTCGGCTCGGGCAACCCGACGGCCAAGGGCTGCGTCCCCGGGGCTGCGATCGAGAAGCAGCCCGGCAAGTTCGCCGCGGCCGAGCGATGGAACGCCCACAAGAAGCTCGGCCAGGCCGTGGCGTTCGAGGCCATCGACACCTGCATCCGCCTCGCCGACAAGTACGGCGTCGGCATGGTCAGCGTGGACGAGGCGTTCCACTACCTCTGGGGTGGCGGATACGTCATGGAGGCCGCCAAGAAGGGCTACATCGCCTACACCAACTGCACCGCCGCCCTGGCTGAGGTCGTGCCCTTCGGAGGCAAATTCCCCACGCTCGGCACCAACCCCCACTCCTGGGGCTTCCCCACCGTCGAGGCCGTGGGCTTCCCCATCGTCATCGATTGGGCCACCAGCACCGTGGCCATGGGGCGCGTCCAGCAGTTCAAACGCGAGGGCAAGCCACTCCCCCCGGGCGCGGCCGTCGACAAGGACGGGCGTGAAACGACGGATCCGAATCAGGTGTCTGCCCTGTTGCCCTTCGGTGCTCACAAGGGTTACGGTCTCTCACTGATCAACGAACTCGTCGCCGGCCTGATCGGCGGCTCGCTGCCGACGATCCGATCCCGCCCCGAAATCGCCCAGGCCGGCGAGAAGACCACGCCCAATTTCTTCTTCCAGGTTATTCACCCCGAGGCCCTGAACTGCGGCGCCTTCGCCAAGGGTCGCAACCAGGCCCAGAACGTCAAGGCCGTCGTCGCCGACATCCTCGGGCACGGCAATTCGCCCCCGGAAGGTCGAACCATGCTGCCCGGCGAGCTCGAGCACCGCGCTGCCATGAACAGCCAGAAGGCCGGCGGGTTGATCTTCACCGAGGCGGAGATCGCCGAGTTCTCGGCCATCACCGGGCAGGTCGGCGTGCCGTTCGCGGCTGACTCGCTCAAACCCTGGCAGGCGTAGCTCCGGAGCTCATGCGTGAACGAAGTTGCTCAGATTCAGTCACAACCGTCCTCCGCCGGGCCGACGCCGCCGTCTGCTCCGCCGACGCCTCACAACCGCAACATCTTCTTCACCGCGCTCGGCGAAGGTCTCTGGGGCTTCCAGGTGGCCATGGCCACACCCGTGACGGTGCTGGCCCTGCTTCTGTCGAACCACGGCGCCGGCAAGGCGATGATCGGCTCCATCACCGCCCTCGAGGGCGGCATGACCGTGCTGCCGCAGATGATCGGCATGTACCTCTTCCGCAGCACCGCCAAGCGGAAGGTCCAACTGATCCTCTGGCACTTCGCGTTCATCATCCCGTACTACTTCGCCCTGGGCCTGGCCGCGTGGTTCGGGCCGCTGCTGGGCAACGGGGCGACGCGCTGGATGCTCATCAGCTTCTTCTTCCTCTCCTGCATGGGCACGGGCAGCATCATGTCCGTCTGGATGGAGTGGATGGCCAGCGTGTTCCCCCAGACGCTGCGCGGCAAGGCCATGGGGATCAGCTTCTGCGCCGCGTCGGTGGCCGGGGCGCTGGGCGCGGTGATCAGCGGGCGAGTCCTGGTCCACAGCCAGGAGCCGCCGGTGTTCGGCCTGATCTACATCACGGCCGGGCTGATCTCGATCGTGGCCATCCTCTGTTTCAGCTTCATCCACGACCCGGCCGCGCATGCTCCTCCGAAGGCCGCCGCGCCGCAGTCGTGGGCGATGCTGCTCGGACGCTTCCGGCTGAGCCTGGCGGATCGCAATTTTCGATCGTTCCTGGTCGGGCGCGTCCTGGCGATGATGGGCCTGTGCGTCCTTCCGCTGGTGGCGGTGCATTACAGCTCGCCGCTCGGGGGGGCGTTGTCCGACGGTTTCATCGTCACCGCCGGCGCCGGCCAGACGTTCATGCACGGCCTGGCCACCCTGATCTACGGCTGGCTCGGGGACCACTACGGGCATCGCCTGGCCGTGCTCACCGGGGCGGGCATGCAGGTGGTTTTTCTGCTGATCGTGCTGACCACCGCCGGGCCGGCCAGCTGCATCGCCGCGTATCTGGTCCTGGGCCTGTGCACGGCCGCGGGCTTCGTCACGCATTACAACCTGCTCTTCGAGACCTGCCCGCACGACCACCGCCTGGCCCACATCACGCTCGGAAGCCTGCTCTTCTCGACGGTGATGATCCCCGCCCCGTTGATCGGCGGTGCGGCCGCGGAGCGATGGGGGATGGGACCGCTCCTGGGCGTCTGCGTGGCCCTGAGCCTCGCGTCGTTCCTGTGGTTCATCTTTGTGATGAAGGAGCCGCGGTCGATTGCCTACCCGCTTCCCACTCCGGAAGGGGAGAGTGCCGCCGATCCTGCCTGAGCCCGTGCAGATCCCCGCCGGCGAAGTTATCCTCTTGGCTCCCCATCGCCTCCCGCCCGGATGACGCATCGACGCTCGCGCCGACCGGCGGACACCCACACCCGGAGCTTACGCTCATGCCCAAGACCACGATCCACCTCGTCTGCAACGCCCACCTCGACCCCGTCTGGCTCTGGGAGTGGCAGGAGGGCGCCGCCGAGGCCATCTCGACGTTCCGCACCGCGGCCGACCTGTGCGAGGAGTTCCCCGGCTTCATCTTCAACCACAACGAGGCCGTCCTCTACGAATGGGTCCAGGAGTATGAGCCGGCCCTGTTCAAGCGCATCCAGAAACTGGTCAAGCAGGGCAAGTGGAACATCATGGGCGGCTGGTTCCTCCAGCCCGACTGCAATATGCCCAGCGGGGAGGCCTATCTGCGCTCCTTGCTCTACGGCCGGCGCTACTTCAAGCAGCACTTCAACGCCGAGCCGACCACGGCCATCAACTTCGATTCCTTCGGCCACGCGCGCGGCCTGGTCCAGATCATGGCCAAGAGCGGGTTCGACTCCTACATGTACTGCCGGCCGCCGCTGGACAAGTGCCCCATCCCCGCTGACAACTACCACTGGGTCGGCTACGACGGCTCGAAGATCCTCAACGGCCGGGCCCGCATGATGTACAACTCGCCGCTGGGCAAGGCGGTCGAAAAGTTCAAGGGCCTGCTGCCGACCTATAAGGACCAGCCCTGCGCCTACATCCTTTGGGGCGTCGGCGACCACGGCGGCGGTCCTTCTCGCCAGGACCTGCGGGCCATCGCCAAGTTCATGAAGGAGAAGCATGGCTTCGAGGTCCTGCACTCGACCCCAGAGGCCTACTTCAAGGAAGTCCGCAAGAAGTTCAAGGACATCCCGGAGGTGACGAAAGATCTGCGGCCGTTCGCCGTCGGGTGCTACACCTCGATGGTTCGCATCAAACAGACCTACCGCCGGCTGGAGAACGAGCTTTTCTCCACGGAGAAGATGGCCACCGCCGCGACGATCCAGGGCCTGATGCCCGACGCCTCGGCTGAGCTGGCCCAGGCCGAGCGAGACATGCTTTTCGCCCAGTTCCACGACATCCTGCCCGGGTCGTCCATCCAGCCCGGCGAGGAGATGGGTCTGCGGATGATGAACCACGGCCTGGAGATCCTCAGCCGCGTTAAGACACGCGCCTTCTTCGCCCTGGCCAGCGGCCAGCCCAAAGCCAAGCCCGGCGAGTTCCCCATCCTCGTCTACAACCCCATGGCTCAGCCCGTCGACGCCACCGTCGAGGTCGAGATGCAGCTGGCCGACCAGGGTTGGGGCAACGTCTTTTCCTATCCGCACGTGACCGACGCGAGGGGTAAGAAGCTGCCGACGCAGATCGAGCACGAGCTCTCGAATCTGCCGCTGGATTGGCGCAAGCATGTGGTCTTCAAGGCCACGCTCGCGCCGAGCCAGATGAGCCGCTTCAATTGCGTTTACGAAGAACTCAAGAAGAAGCCCGACGTCAGGCTCAAGGATCGCGGCGGCAAGATCCGCTTTGCCAACAAGGACGGCCTGGAATTCGTCATCAGCAGCCGGACGGGTCTGGTCGAAACGTGGCGTGTCAGCGGCCAGGACGTCACTCTTCCGGGAGTGGGGGCTTTCAGGCCTATTGTCATCGCCGACGACAGCGACCCCTGGGGCATGGAGGTCAAGAGCTTCCGCAAGAAGATCGGCGGGTTCTCGCTCATGTCCGCCAAGGAGTCGGCCGTGTTCAGCGGCCTGGCGCACCTCAAGAGCCTGCCGGCCGTGCGCGTGGTCGAGGACGGTGACGTGCGTTCCGTGGTGGAGGTGACGCTCAAGCACGGCGACTCGCGCATCTGCCAGCGCTACAAGCTCCCACGCTTCGGCACGGAGGTGGAGGTCGAGCTGCGTGTCTTCTGGGAGGAGAAGGACCGCATGCTCAAACTCTCCCTGCCGCTGGGCAAGACGCTCACCTCGCAGCCGAAGTTCTACGGCGAGACCGCCTTCGGCCACGGCTCCCTCCCGGAGAACGGCGATGAGGCCGTCGCCCAGAAGTGGGTCACGGTGTTCAGCAAGCCCGGCAAGATGGCCATGACCGTCATCAACGAGGGCAGCTACGGCTCGGATTTCGACGGCAAGGAGCTCCGCCTGACGCTGATGCGGTCGGCCGGTTATGCCGCACACCCGCTGCCCAACCGCGTGGTGCTCCCGCAGGACCGCCTGACCGCTCGTATCGACCAGGGCGAACGCATCTTCCGCTTCTTCGTCAATGCCGGCCCGATCGCCAAGCGGCTGAGCGCTGTCTCGAACGAGGCCCTGCACCACAACGAGAAGCCATTCGCCCTGTCGTTCAACCCCTCCGGCCAGGGCCCCAAGCCCAAGGCCGGCCCGATCGTCGACGACGCCGTGGTGCAGCTCACGGCCCTGAAGCAGAACTCGCTGACACCGTCGACACGCGGCAAGGACCTGATCGTCCGCCTCTTCGAGCCCACGGGCGCCCCCCGCCCCCGGAAGGTGACTTTGACCATTCCCGCCTTGGGCTTGCGTCACAAGATCTCGCTCAAACCGTTCGAGGCCAAGACGCTCCGCATCGACCCGCGCACCAAGCGCGTGACCGAGACGGACCTGATGGAAAAGCCCGTGAAGAAGTGATCCCCCCGCCCCCGGAAGTGTTGTGCGGCAATACAAAGCCCGGGCGTCTGCGCCTGGGCTTTTTCATTGCCCCTTGATCCACGCCACCACGTCGTCCAGGATCGGATCCGTCAGGCGGTTCCACTCGTCGGGCTCGTGCAGCGCGACATTCGCACCGGCGCGACGGGCATGATCCACAGCCGCCACGACGTCGGCGTGGACTGCATGCCGATCACGCTGCGGCGCGATGATCAGCGTCGGCCGAGACGCCATCGAGGCGAGAATCTCGTCGAAATCTATGGGGATTTCGCTCTCACGCCCCTCGGCGAACACGCCCAGTCTCGGCAGCCAGCCGTAGAGGTGACTCCACCGCCAGATACCGCCGGCCGGGCTCGTCGGGCCATCCGTTCTGAAGGGGGTGAAGCCCGCGACGCTCACGACGCCATTGACGCGTTGGTCGAGCGCTGCGGCCAGGATTGCTGTCATCCCCCCCATCGCATAGCCCACCAAATAAATCTTCCGGGGGTCCACTTCCGGGGTCGCCAGCAGCACGTCGACCGCGTGGCGAGCGTCCCGGACCATCCGACCCATCAGGCTCCACGTCGAGTTGCGATCGTAGAAACCACGGCGGTCGCTCTGCCGCGTGCCCGTACCAAGCGGGTCAAACGCCATCAGCACGCAGCCGCTCTTGAGCAGCCGCGTGTGCGCGATGTCCCCGCTGCGATAGCTGCCGGTGTAGCCGTTCGAGCAGGCGAAAGGCGCCAGGAACACCACCCCCGGAAGTTTGCCCCGCAGCGAGGCATCGCCGTTGGCGGATTTCGTGGGGAAGTAGAGCTGGCCGTTGACATGCTGGCCGAACCGGCATCGCACGCGCTGCGGCGGGGCGGGCCAGTTGCGCAGGTTGATCTTTTCCTCGAAGTCCGATTCCCCGACGCCGATCTGCACCGGCATCGAGGCGAACGTCGGCCCATCACCCAGCAGCCAACGGACCTTCTGCGTCATCGTCGGGTCCTTGGCGGGCGGCGCGATCGCAGGGTTGCGAGCGAGCCAGCGGCCGTAGTCCCAATCGTGGAACGCGGCATCCTTGAATGCCCATCGCCGTGCGGGGGCTTCGCCGCGCGACACGCGGGTGAGGAACTCGGTGAATGCCTCGCACGTCTCGCGTTTCCAGCCGTGTTGGTGCGGCCGGTAGCGAAAGGCCAGGTTGTCCGGCTTCCCGAGCATGGCGTAGATGGGCTGGATCGTCTTGTAGACCTGCTCGACGGTCCACGTGCTCTCGACCCAGTCGTAGAAGGCTGTGCTCATCATCACCGGCCGCGGGGCCAGCAGGGCGTAGAGGTAGTGACTGTCAGCCGGCAGCAGGTGCTCACGCCCCGCGAAGAACCGCACGCCTGGATGAACCCACTCAGGGTAGGCCTGGGTGATGATCTCAACTGATTCGCCGAAGACCGACTGGTCGCAGTAGCGGTAGGGGAGCGACCCTCCCGAGCCCGGCGAGGAGGCGATCACCCCGGCGATGCGGTCGTCAAAGGCCGCCGCCGTCATGGTCTGCTTGGCCGTGCGCGAGTGGCCGCCGGTGTAGATGCGGCTGGCGTCAATCTCCGGCAGCATGGTGAGCCAATCGACGGCCCGCGAGATCGCCCAGCCTCGCCGGCGGAAGGCCGACCAGTCGTAGTCGCCGAAGAGCTTGGCGAACTTGCGCGACGAGTCGGGCGGCACGTTGCCCATGTCCGGGTAGTCGTCGCCCGCAGCCACGAAGCAGAAAGCCATCTGTCGCGACAGCGGCTTGCGCATCCACAGGCGGTAGAAGGTGCTCTCGGTCAGGAACACCGGCACGGGCCCCGGCGCATCGACGGGCAGCATCAGCACGCAGGGCAGTTTCGCCTGATGGTCCGGCCCGAACTCCAGGCACACATAACGGACCTCGAACCCGCGATATCGCCGGGTTTTCTGGGACATCGCCCGCAGGTTGGCCGCCACTTCCGGGGGCGGAGCGTGGCCCAGCAGCCAGTCCTCGACGAGTTTACGTAATTCAACCCGCCTCGCCGGCCATTCTTGGGCGGTCAGGCGATACGGCTTGCCATCGCGCACGACCGTCAGCGGGTCCATCAGTCGCGGCCTGGGCGTGAGCGTGCTGAAGTCCGGCGGCAGGGCGCCGGTCTCGGCCAGCCACCTCTCGAAAAAATCATTGGCCGGCAGCGCCTTGCGCAGTCGGTCGAGCTCCGCACGCCGGACGTCGAGGTTGGACATACTGCACCCTTAGCTTGAACGACATCCTCCCCCACGAACAGAGCATGAATACTAACAAAGCCGGACGCTGCGCGTCCGATCTGAACACGCGGCGCCCGGCTCTACGTGGGTGAGGATGATGTCGGCTCAGGCCTTCTGAGCCCAGGGATAGTCCCAGCCGTGGTACCACTTGAGGCTCTGGAGCTTCTTGAGCTTGGCGTCGGGGATCGCCGGCAGGTCGCTCACCGGCACGTTGGCCTCGACGTGGGCCGTGCGGCGCATGCCCGGGATGGCGGCGCTGACGGCCGGGTGGGCGAGGATGAACTTGAGCGCCAGCGTCGGCAGGTCCTTGTAGGTCCCGTCGAGCTCTTTCTCGTAGGCCTCGATGTGCGGCTGGGCCTCGGCGATGCGCTCGGGCGTCAGGAAGCTCGCCCGCCAGTCGCCCTCGGGGAACTTGT
>JADZCW010000302.1 GCA_020851395.1 Phycisphaeraceae bacterium | reverse complement strand
GTGATGCGACTCATGGTTGTGGTCCTCCGTGATCTGCTCCTGGCAGTCACTGCTGGGTGCGGGCCTCATGCCCCTGTTACTTGTTTGGCTCCAATTCGATCCTGATGCTCCGGGCGGGCCGTTCGTTTTTTCGTTCGTCCTCGCCCACGATGGTTGGTTGGTTCGGCCGGGTCGTCACATCACCGACTAGGGCGGCGGCCGGTCGCGGGTAGATCCGCGTCGCCGATTCCGGCGCTTCGCCCCGCGGCCCCGGCACGCGCCGGCACGGGTTTGTTCGGTGTTCGAACACCAAACTCCCCAGTGGATTCGAGGCTCGTGCTTATCGGACGACCGGTTCACCCTAGGTTCTCCAGAGCTCATAGCCCTCCCGATCCGGACCATCGACAGCTTCAACCCACGCCTTAAGCGCCGCGGCTTCGTCCGGCACGAAAATTTCGGAAAAGTCATCCCACCCCGCCCAGCCCGCGTAATCGCCACCCTCCACCGCCGGCCGCAGCGGTGCGAGGTCTGATAACTTCCGGGAATATCAAAAAAAAAGGGCGGTCCGCGTGGGACCGCCCCGAAGGGTTCACGGAGGGGCGGGTCGGCCCGCCCGGCGTGTCATGGTTTACCGAAGCAGGCTCAGGATGTTCGACGTCTGGGAGTTAGAGATCCCCAGCATCGTCGAAGCGGCCTGCGTCATGATCTGCCGGCGGGTCATCTCGGCCGTCTCGGAGGCGAAGTCCGTGTCGCGGATCGCGCTCTCGGCCGCGCTGATGTTCTCGTAAGCCACGCCCAGAGAGTTGATCGTCGAGCCGACGATGTTCTTCTGGAACGCGCCCAGACGCCCGCGGAGGCTCGACACCTGGTCAATGGCGGCGGCCACGATCTTCTGGGCCGAGCCCAGGTCGCCGTCGACCACGTTGGCCGTGCCGCCCTGGGCCAGGTCGCTCAGATAACCCTCGCTCACGTCGCCGAGCTTGCGGGACGCCACGTTCTGGATGCCGATCGACACCTGGTTGATCAGGTCGACGTTCGGGCCCAGGTTGAACTTGGCGCCGCCGCCGGTGATCGTGAAGGCCGTGAAGGAGGCCAGCGCTTGCGCGCCGCCGGCGCTCAGCGTCATGTCCAGGTCGATGAAGTCACTGCTGACGCTGATGCTGTTGCCCTTGCCCGTGGCCTTGAGGCCGTTGACCGTCGCGCCCACGTCCTGGCCCGAGTCGCTCATGCCGTCGCCCAGCGAGGCGAACGCCGTGGCCGTCGAGGCCTTGGCGGTGTCCTCGTCCGTCGAGCTGGCGGTGTAGACATAGCCCGTCTGCCCGCCGGCATTCTGAATGGCGAACTTGACGAAGTTGTCCGAGCCGGTGTCTGTGCTCTTGAGTGTCAGCACGTTGCCGGTCGTGCTCGCCGACACGCCCACCACGTCCTTGAACGTGTTGATCTGCGTGACCACGTCGCTGAGCGTCGTGCCGGACGTGAAGCTGAACTCACGCGAGCCCTTGGCGCCGGTGATCTCGAAGATGAACTGCGAGGACGCCGCCGTCAGGTTCAATGCAGTGCCGCCGGCGGAGATGAAAAGCGTGCCGTGCTGCGCCGAGTTGGTCACCGCCACCGACACCGTGCGGGTGTCGCCCGTGTCGAGTTTGGCAGCATTGATCTTGTAGTCGAGCACCTTGCCGTGCTGCCCGGTGATCTTGAAGTCGTACGTGCCGTTGAGCAGCTTGGTCCCCTCGAAGCTCGTCGTCTGGCTCAGACGGTCGATCGTCTGCAGGATCGAGTCGATCTGCAGCTGATTGGCCTCGCGCTCCTCGGTCGACAGCCCGGCGTCGTTGGCGCTCTTGCCCACCAGGTCCTGCAGCTCGGTCAGCAGGCTGTTGATCTCGCCCAGGCCGCCCTCGGCCACGTTGAGCACCTGGTCGGCTCGCTGGGCGTTGCCGATCGCGGCGCTGATGGCCGTCTTCTCCGACCGCAGCTTCTCGCTGGCGATCAGGCCGGCCGGGTCATCCGAGCCGCGGTTGATGCGGTAGCCCGTGCTCAACCGCTCGAGGCTCTTGGTCAGAGCGCTCTGCTGCTGATTCAGGACCCGCTGCGAGATCAGGGACGTGATGTTGGTGTTGATCCGACTCATGGTGTTCTCCCCTGCAGGTTGGTTGCTTGGCGTGGGCTGCCCCACAGGGCCGTGTTGGTTTTGACGCCTCGCGCCGACCCATGTCCCCACAGCCCGCCCAGGGCCGTGATGGGTGTCACGGGTTGGATCGGCCCGGCGACCGGCTAGGATGATGGGGCAGATCGCGTAGGCCCGGAGAATTTTCACGCCCCGGCCGCAAGGCCCGCATACCTTGCGCAGCCCCCACCTCCTGCCCCTGAGGCACCGCCCGCACAGATTGCCTGGGCGTCAGAAACCACAACCGCCCCCGCCCGGCAGGGGTCCTTTTCACACCACGTGCCCTGGTTATTTGACCGTAACGTCAGCACCGACCCGCAGAGCCACCCCTCCCTTGAGCCGCCAAACCGCTCACCCCGCTCCCCCCGACCCCGACGGCCGCGACTCAATATCCTGAATATGCGCCATCGTCCGATCCAGCTCACGCTTCAGATGCCGAACCCGCAGCAGCGACTTGACCCGCGTGAGCAACTCGAGCTTGTTGATCGGCTTGCTCAGGAAATCGTCCGTCCCGCATTCGACCGCCCGTTCGATGTCCCCCAGCTCATTAAGCGCCGTGACCATGATGATCGGGATGGGCCGCGTGGCCGGGTTTTCCTTGAGCTTTCGACACACCTCAAAACCGCTCATCTTGGGCATCATGATGTCCAGGAGGACCAGGTCCGGCTTGGGCTCGCTGGCCTCGACCAGCCGCACCGCCTCAAGACCGTCGTAGGCCGTGAGTGTCTGGCAATGCAGGGCCTCGAGGTAAGCCTGCAGCAGCTCCACGTTCTGGGCGTTGT
>JADZCW010000301.1 GCA_020851395.1 Phycisphaeraceae bacterium | reverse complement strand
TGCCCCTATCCCGACCCCAACGCCCGCGGCGGCTGGATCGGCCTGACCGCCCGGCACGACCGCCCGGCGATGATCCGCTCCCTGATCGAGGGCGTGACCTACGGCATGGCTGACGCGCTGGAAATCTTCGACCAGATGGGCATCTCGATCAGCACCGTGCGTCTCTCCGGCGGCGGGGCGCGTTCAGCCTTCTGGCGTCAACTCCAGGCCGACGTCTACGGCCGCAACGTCGCGGTGATCAACGCCCAGGAGGGCCCGGCCTACGGCGTGGCGCTCTTGGCCGGCGTCGGCACGGGCGTCTGGAAGAGCGTCCCCGAGGCCTGCAAGGCCGTGATCCGCGAGACGGAGAAGCTCAAGCCCAACGCCAAGCGGGCGGAGCTCTACGCCAAGGGGCACAAGCAGTATCAGAAGCTCTACGCTGCCCTCAAGAACGACTTCTGCGCGATCAGCCATGGACTCTGACGACTATTGCGCAGGAACCTTATTGCACGACACCGCGGGCGAGCGTCGGCCGTGATTTGATCGCGTGCACCAACTGGTGACGGACGGTGCGGCGAGTGACGATGCACAGGCCGGCACCGATCATGACGATCGTGGCGGGCTCGGGGATGGTGGCGGCCTGGGGCAAAGAAACCGCGACAGACATCTGACCGCTGACATCGCTGTGGAAGCCAAGATTCACGTTGCCCTGCGCCCAGATCTGGCCGGCGACGAACGCCGAACTGCCCAGCGTGATGGCCGAGCCCAGGCTGACCAGGCTGGCGTCGACATCGGAGTTCGCGCCAAGGCCGATGCCGCCCCCGACGATGAAGCTGACGTTGCCCAGGCCGATGGTATGGACCTGAAAACTGTTGCCGGCCAGAACGTCCTGCTGGACGTAGATGACCACGTCGCCGTCCGAAGCATCAACGCTCAGGGTGGACGAGTCGTCCAGGTCCAGCGAGACAAAACTGTAGCTGCCGGCGGAAAGGTTGATCGTCGCGCCGCTGCCGAGAGAGAGGGCCCCATACGCCCCGGGGGCCAGATCGCTGACGGTTCCGCCGGCCTTGGTGATGCTCCCGCTGCCGGCCGAGATCAGGGTCAGGTCGCCAAGGTTCCCCGGCGACCAGGTGTCGATCGCGTCGATCAGGGTGCTCAGCCCCCCCTGCACACTGGCGTGCCAGCCGAGAGAATAGCCGGTGCCATACTCGCCGTGACCGGTGATCGTGGACCGATTGCCCAGGTCCAGACGCCCCTCGGTCGAGACATCACCGGTGACGTTCACACGCGAGCCCGTGCTGAAATCGCCCACGGAAAAAACACTGCCGGCCACCCCGCTCCAGCCACCGAGGTAAGTCGTGCCGCTAACGATCAGGTTGCCCGAGATGTCAACGCTCAGGCCGGTGCTGACGCTGCCGGTCGTGAACAGATCGCCCGCCACTTCCGAATGGGTGCCCAGCGATATCGAGCCCACGGCACCGATGCTGCCGTCGATGCCGGTGAAGCTCTGGGCGGTGATCTGCCCGCCGGCGAAGACAGTCAGGCCCTCGGGCCCCGGCGTCATCACGCCGCCGTGAGCCGCACAGGCCGCGGCGACAACCACGCCGACGAGGATCATCTGCGGCCCCGTCAGCCTGGCATGTCTTGACGTTTTCACGATTGCCTCCTGGAAAACCCCGAGAAAAAGCCCTGCACTGCCGGCCGTCATAATCAGACGATTCGCCGCTCCAGCGTGCCAGGCACGGGTACACACCTGAGGATCAGCGGACCGCTGAGGGTCCGTCTGTAACGCCTGTGCGTGATGGCACACCGAGCGACGCGACGCCCGCGGGCGGACGGGTTAGCATGGGCGCATGGCTGATGTGTGCACGGCACTGATCGCGCGGAGCGCCGGCTTCGCGCCGGACTGGTCGGCGATGCGTCTGGCCCTTGAGGCGACGGGTTTCACCGGCAGGGCCCTGGCGATGCGGCCCGGCACATGGTTCCCGGCCGGCGCGGTGGTCGCGTGGTTCGCCGATGAGAGCACCGCGAGACCGGCCTCCGCCCTCCCGGCCGATCTGCCCTGGGACTTCGACCTGGTCCGCGACAGGGGCACACAGACCTACCGTCAACTCGACGATCAGGGCCGGTTCGCCCGCGACGTGATGCGCCGGATGGGAGACGATCCGATCCCGGGGATGGTGCTCTTGGAGGAAATCTGGCGGGAAAACGCCTGGTGCGCCCCGTCCGTCGGCGAGGCTGAACGGCAGGCGTGGATCACCCGACAGAGCCCGGCCATCCCCTCGGACCCGGCGCACTACCCGTTGTGCGACGAGCGCAAAAAGTAACGGTCTGGCCGTTGGACCTCGGCCAGACCGTCCTGGATGGGATGCGAAACGGCGAGAGCGGCTAATCGTTCTGGCGAGGCGCGGCCGCGGCGCGGACCAGGCTCTTGCGTGCCTCCAGGCACACCCCCGCGCCAATGAGGATAAATCCCACAGCCGTCAGCGGGCTCTGGTACAACGCGCCGAACTTCGGGTGCAGCGTCAGCACCAGCACGGTCAGCGAGCCGGCCAGCCAGCAGGTGAGCATTCCCAGCTTGATCAGCATCGGTTGCCTCCATCGAGAACCGTTGCGGTCAATCACTGGATGAAAATGACGATTCAGTCGCATGGCGGGCCACGCAGGCAACACGCCAGGCGGGGAATCGCGGAGGGGCCGTCGTCACAACCGCTACAGCCGAAAAAAACAAAAGCCCCGCATGGGAATGCGGGGCGGGTATAGGGTCACCAACAGCCTGAAAAACCAGCGTTATTCAGCCCATCGTGGGCAGTGAACTGATCACCGCCTCGATCTTCGAGATCGCCTGCCGTTCAAGGGCCGTGACTTCACGCAGCAGGTCCGACTCTTTCTGCCGGATGGCGCGCGTCCAGTTCTTCGGTGATTTGAGGTTCCACGGCTGGAGTGACCAGATGCAGTCGAACTCCGGCTTAGTGCGGGCCAGGGTGTGATGCATCCGCTGGTAAAGGCCCGCCAATTCGCGCAGCCCTGACCGAACCGGCTCATCAAACTCCTCGCATACCTCTCGCAGGTAGCGCTCGGCGCTGAGCCTCGATGACCACAGGCAGGGGTAGCAGTACCCGTTGCCATGGGCGGTTGGGAACCAGTTTTCAGGCGTCAGCGCCTCGAACATCGCGTCATCTAACAGCGTCTGGATCCAATGCTCCAGCGCCGCGAACCCGCTGAGGTAATCGCCGTAGCATTCGGTTTTCGCCAGCGTGACCGCCAGGCGCAGCGAGTCCGCCACGACCTGCCGCCGTTCCCTCGGCACATCGTGTGGCTCGATGATGCAGAACAGCCAGGGCCGCTTGTCCGTGTCCTCATAGCCGTCCTTGTGAAGTTCATAAGGACGAACGATCTGTTGTCCGTCAGCGCGGTAGCCGACGACCAGACCGGCTTCCTCGCTGAGGGTGATGACCGGCACACCGCGCTCGATGCTCTCGACCACCAGCGGATGCGCCTTGGCCATGGCCGCCTGCGGGTCGGGATCATGCTCGACGTCAAGGCTCGTCAGCCGGTAGCCCGTCACGGCCATCGCGCCGGGAATGCAGTTGTAGCCGACGCCGGCACAGGCGGCGCTGGGACACCAACTGGGCGTGCGCATCTGCACCCGAAATGCGGCCCCGCTGGCGCCCATCAGGTACGGGTAGCTGAAGTCTTCGCCCAGGGTGGCCATCACGCCCGCGATGCAGGCGATGACGGAGTTGTCGTGCTCGTCCTTGCAGC
This sequence comes from Phycisphaeraceae bacterium, assembly GCA_020851395.1. Lineage (GTDB taxonomy): Bacteria > Planctomycetota > Phycisphaerae > Phycisphaerales > Phycisphaeraceae > JADZCW01. The sequence continues at coordinate 1,318 of JADZCW010000301.1, read as the reverse complement.
CGATGCCGTGGCCTTCGAGCCCGGTCACGTACGTCCGGTCCTTCTCCCGCCGGACGGGGCTGGGCCGGCCGGTGACCTTCTCGACGTAGCGTTTCATCGCGGTCCAACTGCTAAAGCCGTACTCCATCGCCAGGGCGTACTGCGCCTCGTGCAGGGCCAATGGCTTCTCGAACATGGCCGCGTCGTCGGCCGAGGCGAATTGCCTTAGCCGGCGCAAGACGTCGCACGCTGAGCGGTCTTTCCGCTCGTGCGCGTGGAGCAAGTCCTTGGCCTGATGCCGGAGCTGGGTGAGATCGGGACGAGGTGGGAGCGTGCGAGACATGGGCAAACCTTCCTTCCTTTGATTTCGCCCGTAGCCTGCAATGTCGGGCAGGAAGTAAGGTTTGATTGTCGAACGTGGAAGGCGAACTCCGTTCTTTCCGCAGGCTAGGGCGGCTCCCTTCGAAAGCCAGGTAACAGCGTACCGGGCGTCAGAGGAGTGTCAAGTTCTTTTTGTTGTTGGTTGCCCGAGTCGGTCGAGCCCGCCGACTTCAGCCGCGAGTTTACTCATCTGCGATCCGGATCAGCTCGGACGCGTGTTCCTGGAGCCAGCGGGCCTTGCGCTCGATCATCAGCAGGAATCCCAGGCCGTCGAGGCGGGCGAACGATCCCGTGGCGGCGATGGGGATCACGCTCTCAGCGATCAGGGCCTCGAGCATCAGCCAGGGCAGCGTGGCCAACTCCGCCTTGGTGATCACCCCGCCGGGCACCGAGTCGTAGCCGCGCAGGAAGCGTTTGAAGCGGGCCGCGTCGATATTCGACGGCCACTGGGCCGGGTCGTCGCCGCCGCCGAGGATGCAGAACTGCAGCGTGCCGTTGGCCACGTCGATGACCCGCTGCTGGATGCGGGCTGTGTCGTAGTCGATCACCGCCACCACCCGGCTGCCGCGGAAGAGCATGTTCCCCGGGTGCCAGTCGCCGTGGACGATCTGCATGGGCCAGTCAATCAGGCCCATCTCGTTGACGCGCAGGGCGGCCTCGTTGTAACTGCTGCGCAGGTAGCGGACGACGGCTGCGACCTTATCCGCCTGGTCGGCCACGTTCTGCGGATCGACCCGCTGGAGCATCGTCGGCAGCGACTCCATGCTCTTGGAGACGATCCGCGAGGCGTGGTAGGAGCCGACGGGCGGCTCGTACTCGGGCTGATAGTCCGCCAGGATCTTGTGGTAGAGCGCCAGCGTCTTGCCCGCGCTGGCCGTGGCCTCGAGCGAGTTGTCGTACCCGCCGCCGCGGATGTACTCAAACACTTCGTACACCGCGTTCTGCATCTGGAGCATCG
>JADZCW010000300.1 GCA_020851395.1 Phycisphaeraceae bacterium | reverse complement strand
CTGGATGTCGGTGGTCAGTGCGGCGCGGATGAGCTGGGGGTCGGAGCCGGCGTAGAGACGTTCGAAGCGTTGGAAGCGGCCGTGGGGGTCGGTGACGACGGCCTCGCGGTAGGGGCGTGGGCGGTTGTCGACGAGTCGGAGGTAGAGGATGCGGGGGCTGAGCCAGATGATTTTTTCGATGGGCTCGGTGAGCTTGAAGAGGGCGAGGGATCGGGGATCGATCAGGAGGAAGATCTCGGCGTCCTGGACGATCTCGGAGGGGACGCCCTGCCGGACGACCTGGACGCCGCGGGAGGCCCAGAAGCGGTCGTAGATCTGATGGGGGGTCAGGCCCCAGACGGTATGCGGGTGGGGCGCGGAGGCTGCTGCGGCCTGGGCGGAGTACTCGTCGTGAGGGGCGGTGGTGGTGGTCATGGGGGGGGGAGGGGTTAGGGATTAGGGGTTGGCGCCGTCGTCGCTTCCGGGGGGGTGGGGGAGTCGGCGTCGACCGCGACGGCGGTGGCGATGGGACCGAGCCAGCGGGGGTGGGGTCGGTGTCGGGAGTGGGAGGCCTGGACGGCGGCGGCCTGTCCGCGGACGGAGCCCAGGACGCGTGTGGAGTGGAGGGAGGCGTAGGAGGAGCGGACGACGTCCTGCTCGTCGGCGCGGTTGAAGACGAGTCCGGCGACGATGGCGCCGACGGAGCGGAGGTGCTCGGCGGCGCGTTCGGCCAGGGGTCGTTGCTCGCCGCGGGAGACGGTCAGGACGACGCCGTCGACGAGTGCGGCGACGGCGGAGGCCTCGAGGGAGCCGAGGATGGGTCCGGTGTCGAACAGGACGATGTCGTAGTTGGCGCGGGCGTGCTGGATCAGTTCGTCCAGGGCGTGGGGGGAGATGGAGGCGGCCTGGTGGATCTGGGCGGAGCCGACGGGGAGGATGGATAGGCCGGGCATGGCCAGGGCCTTGGTGCAGTCGTCGAGGGAGGCTCGTTTCTGGAGGACGTCGAGGAGTCCGAGGAGCTTCTGGGGCTGGAGGGCGAGGGCCTGTTTGAGCTGTTCCTCGGTGATGGCGCCCTGGGCGAGGAGGGTTTCGCCGATGCGTCGGCCGTCCCTGGCGGACTGGGCGAGGGCCATCTCGATCTGCTGGGGGGTGACGTAGCCGGCGTTGAGCAGGACCTGTCCGAGCTTGGGGTGGACGGCGGCCTCGGAGCGTGCGGTCAGGCCGGCGCCGACGATGTCGGCGTCGACGAGAAGGGTCTTGGCGCCGGAGTGAGCGAAGGAGAGTCCGAGGGCGAAGGTGAGGCTGGTCTTGCCTGTTCCGGGGGCGGGGCTGGTGACGGCGAAGATGCGGTCTCTGCCGCGGGAGGGGCCGACCTGGAGCATGGTTCGGATGTGGTGGACGGCGAAGGCGGCGGAGGAGGCCTGGTCGGGGTCGGTCAGGTCGTCGGGGAGCAGGGGGAGGATTCCGAGCATGCGGGTTTTGTGGACGCTGAGGCGCAGGTCGTCGGAGGTCTGAAGGCGACGGTCGAGAAGCCCCCAGAGGAGGATGAGTCCCAGGCCGAAGGAGCCGCCGCCGACGCCGCCGAGGAGGGCGAGCTGCTTGCGTTTTCCGGCGTTGGAGGGCTCGAAGGGCGTCTCGCCCTTTGAGATGGGGGTGACGCGGCCGGAGACCTGGGACTCGGTGTTGAGGATCTCGAAGCGTTTGCGGGTGCTTTCGAGGTCCTGCCAGGCGTTCTGGGCTTTTTGCTGGAGGTCTCGGAGCTGGGCGCTTTTTTCGCCGAGGTTGTTCTTCTGGGCGCGGAGCTGCTGGATCTGCTGGGTGAGGGTGTTACGTCGGGTGGCGAGTCGCTCGGGGGAGAGCGCGGCGAGGCCGGCGGCGGCGGCGTTGGAGGCGGAGGCGTTGGGGCCCATGCGGGCGTAGTCCTGGGCGTAGCGTTGGATGATGGAGTTGAGGCCGTCGAGCTGTCGTTGGCGGTCGAGGACGAGTCGGTGCTTGGGGCCGTAGCGAGCGGTGGAGTCGACGATGAGTTGTTCGAGGGTTCGTTTGCGGGCGAGGTAGTCGCGCATGACGGGGTCGACGGCGGCGATTTCGAGGGGGTCCGGCGCGGTCTGGGCGTCGGGCTGGGGCTGTTTGTTCTCAGAGGCCAGGTCGATGGCGAGGTTGACCTGCCGGAGGTCGGCCTCGAGGGCCTGGAGCTGGTTGAGGGTGTCGGTGATCTGTGGCTGGAGGTCGACGACGCCGCCGAACTCCTCGGCGATGTCGTTGATCTTGCGGTTGAGGGTCTCGTAGTCGCGGGTCTTGATGTTGATGCGGTCCTGGAGGATGGTCAGTCGTCCGGACTCGTTGGTGGCGTCGTATTCTTTGTAGAGGTCCATGTAGGCCTCGATGATGGATCGGACGGCGGCGACGGCGACGTCGGGGTCGGGGTCGGAGAACCAGACGCCGATGACCTGTGATCGGGGGTCCTCGGCGACGCGTAGGCTTCGGTTGAAGCGCTGGATGACGTCGGCGGCGGCGCCGCGGTTGGTGGCCTTCCAGGCGGGGGAGTCGAGGGCGAGCTGGATGCACCGGGGGGAGCGCATGACGACGGCCTGGGCGCGGACGAAGGAGTCGAACATGGGCATGACGCCGTTCTGGTCGGTGTTGCTCAGGACGGCGGGGACGGAGGGTTCGATGCGTAGCATGCCGTTGGAGGTGTAGACATCGCTGACGAGGGAGTGCCCGGTGACGCCGCCGAGGACGAGGCCGACGAGTGCGAGCAGCGAGGCCCAGTGGTATCGGCCCCGCAGGAGCATGTGGATTCTGCGGGCGGGGTGGACGCCGGGAGGTCCGAGGGCCTGTTGGGCGATGGCGTGCTCGGGGAGCATGGGGAGGGCCTGGACGGGCAGGGGCGAGGGAGAACTGCTCATGAGGCGGCTCCGGAGCGGATGGCGAGGATGACGTGTTTCAGGGCGTTGAGGAAGGTGCGGGCGATGTCCTGTCGCTCGGCGTCGGTCATTCGGGGGTCGCGGAAGATGATCTGGACCTGCGAGGCGCCGAAGAAGCGTTTGGTGTAGTCGGCCTCGGCGTGCTCGACGGAGTCCATGTCGGGGAAGAAGCCCGTGCCCGGGAGGATCATGAAGTTGTAGATCCACTGGGTCTCGTCGCCGGAGGAGCGTTGGAGTGAGAACTGGTAGAGGACGAGTGGCAGGGAGGTGTCGGCGAGGGTGATGTCGAGTCGGCGGGGGTTGCTGGTGGGCAGGGGTTCGAGCTTCCAGCCGAGGTTTCGGTAGCAGACGGGGGGGTAGTGTCCGACCATGTCTCGTGCGTCGCGTGTCTGGACGATGATGACGTCGACGGACTGTCCGGTGACGAGGTTTCGGTAGCCGCGGCTGAGCATGGCGTTGGGCTGGAGGAGCGCCTGTGCCTCGCGGGGGACGTCCTTGTTGACGCCGGTCCAGTCGCCGATGCGCATGGGGATGTCGGCCATGAGGGCGCGGATGCGTTGATGGAAGGGCAGTGCGTCCTGGGGCTGGGGTCGGTGATGGATCTCGACGGCGGCGGCGCCGAGGATGGCGAGGGAGGCCAGTGGTGCCAGGAGGATCATGGGGTTTGGTCGGGGCATGGGGGAGGATTACTCGTAGGCGAGGGTGAAGTGGGCGACGGGGAGCAGGGCCCATCGGAGGAGTCGGATGATTCCCAGGAGGATGAGGAAAGCGACCGGGAGCATGAGCCAGCCGGAGATGTCGTGGAAGGTGTGGGCGAAGTTGTTGGAGAAGTGGCCGAAGATCCAGACGGTGGGGATGAGCCGGATGACGTTGCAGAGGATGGCCGAGAGGGGGCTGGCGATGAGGATGAGCAGTCGGACGTACTGTCGGAGGGAGGTGCCGAAGGCGAAGCAGTAGGAGACCAGGACAAGGGCGAAGACCATGCGCATGCCGTTGCAGGCCTCGGCGATGGTGACGTTGACGCCGTTGATGATCAGGGCGTTGCCGAAACGTTCGGCGGGGATGTCGAGGGTGATGAGGATGGCGTGGGTGACCTGAGCGGTGATATCCATCATGGGCCCGGCGATTTTCTGACGGATCATTCCGGGGACGGGGACCATGAAGGCCAGGACGAGGAAGGCGGGGAGGAATCGGAGCAGGACGTCGCGTCCGAGGACGGTCAGGAGGCATCCGACGAGGACGAGGATGGCGCCGAGGTGCCAGGCGGCCTGGACGCCGTGGTGGAAGCCGTACCAGGAGCAGGTCCAGCCGGCGGCGACGATCAGGGGTCCGATCCACTGTCCCTTGGGCAGGGTCATGCGTAGTCGTTCGCGTCGGACCCAGATGAGCCAGGCGGCGACGATGGGGACGAGGAGGATGTGGCTGGCCTCCTCGTCGCCGCGGGCGATCTGGAAGATGTCGAACCAGGCTCGGCGCATGATCAGGACGGAGAGCGCGGCCAGGGCGAGGGCGCCGAGGATGTGCCAGGGGGTCCAGGGACGACGGAGTCTGAACCAGGAGGGTTGGATCACGCGGGCCTCCCTCGGCGAGCGGGGGCGATGAGCTGGTCGATGACGCGGGAGCGCGGGGCAACGACGGCGGCTGGGCCGACGACGCTCGAGACGACGACGGCGTCGGCCTCGATGACGGCGCCGGCGAGGACGACCGAGTCGTGCAGGAGAGCGGAGGGTGAGACCGAGGCGCCGGGCTCGACGATGAGGAAGGAGCTGCGCCAGTGCTCCTCGAAGGGGTTGTCGGTCATGCGTCCGGTGTGGGGCTGACGCCTGGCGTAGAGGCTGGCGGCGTGGAGGTAGTCTTGGAGGGAGCGGACGGGGAGCGAGACGGGGGTGCCGAGGCGCACGACGCCGACGGGGTGGTTGGCGGCGATGCGAGGGAGGCCCTGCTCCTTGAGGTCGACGAAACCGAGGCTGGGCAGTGAGCGTAGGACCTTGGCGCGCAGGAGCATGAGTCCGGTGGGGACGCCGTCGCCGTGGGCCATGACGACGACGTCGTAGCCGGGGAGGTTCATGGAGGCCAGGAGATGCTCGAGGGGCTCGAGCAGGAGCTGTGCGGCGGGGGCGACGAGGATCCAGTCGTCGTCGTGGTGGTTGAGGGTGGTGTCGCGCAGGACGCCGCCGGTGCCGCGGAGGGGCTCGGGGTCGCGCTGGATGATCATGTCGAGGTGGTCGGCGGGTGCGGGCTGGGGCTCGGGGGAGCCTTGGTCGAGCATGACGCGGACGGTCAGGCGTTGGGCGTCGATGGCGTGGGCGAGGTTCTGGAGGTGGGCCTGCCAGACGCTCATTAACGAGGTGTGCTCGGCGAGCGGGAGGTCGAGCAGGGCGCGTCCGACGGCGGAGGTCAGGGGTGTGGGTCGGACGACGCCGGCGAGCAGGACGACCTCGCGCAGGCGAAGCCCGGCCAGGTCCGGGCGTGGATCGTGCGCAAGGTCAACCGTTTGGCGCTGGAGCATGGCGCTGTTCAAGGGACGATCGACTCCCCCTTGGCCGGACGGTCGGACTGAATCGCTGCCGCTGATCATTTCTTATGCGCCTTGGGTCTGTGAGTTCGGCGGTGGGGGACGAATTCGGGGGGGTTGGGGGGGTTAAATATGCCGTAATAATAGCCATGTTTGGGTGTTACGTTTTTTTTCGTGCCCAGCGCATGCCCAGGGCCTTGACGAACAGGGCCAGGGCCAGCGGGAGGCCGTCGACGAGGTATCGTCGTGCGAGGCGTCCGGGCTCCTGGGCGAGGCGGTGGAGCCATTCGAGGCCTAGCTTCTGCATCCAGAGCGGGGCGCGGCGGACGTGCCCGGCGAGGAAGCTGAAGCTGATGCCGACGCCCAGCCACCAGGCGTGGGGCAGGTGGGGGGCGAGCTGGGCGATGAGCTGTTCTTGTTTGGGCGCCCCCAGCGCTACGAAGATGATATCGGGCGAGCAGGAGGCGATCGTTTGTCGGATGTGGTCGATCTGGGCGGGATCACGCTCAAACCCCATCGGGGGACAAAGGCATCCGGCGATGCGGAGGCTGGGGTGGCGTCGTCGCAGGACGTCGGCGGCCTGGTCGGCGGCGCCGGGGGATCCGCCGAGGAGGAAGATGGATCGGCCGTGGTCGGCGGCGGCGGCGGAGAGGGAGGAGATGAGGTTGGAGCCTGCGACGCGTTCGGGCAAGGGGCGGCCGGCGAGTCGGCTGGCCCAGATCAGGGGCATGCCGTCGGCGACGCGGAGGGAGGCGGTTCGGCAGAGGGCGTCGAAGGCGGGGTCGGCGCCGAGTCGATGAAGGTGGTCGAGGTTATGGGTCACGACCCACCCGCCGCGTCGGCGCGCGAGCTGGTCGAGGATGACGGCGATGCACTGACGCTCGGTGATGGCGTGGAGTCGGGCGCCTGGGAGTTCGACGACGGGCAGGCGGGCGAGGTCGTCGGCCGGCGCGTCGGCGACGGGGGGAGGGGACGGGGGCGTGGGAGTGGTCGGGGCCATGGCCATGCGTGACGCCGAGTCAGGGGAGTCGGGGCGGGGGTGGTTATGCGGTCCTTTTAGCATCGGTAAGGCGGGGTGAGGACTTGTCCGGGGTCCGGGAGTTTAGGAGGGGGGTGGCGCGGGGTCGAGGGTGAGATGAAAAAAACCCGGAAGAGTGGGAGTGGAATTCATGAAAAGATGTGCGCTGCGTGTGATCACTCATGAGAACAAAAAGAAATATCGTGGGCAGCGGACGGGCTGGTCGATGACGCAAAAGTCCGATAAGCTGGCGCACGCTGCCCAGAGCAGCGAGGCTGATCGTAACACCGATCAGTGAGGAGCGGGGCCAAAAACGCTGTGTCCAGGTCACCACGGGAGTGGATCTTCTGCCGCCTGCGAGGCGGTCAGGGGTGAGGCCCGCGTCGGTTGGGTGCGACGGGGGACGAATTGGACGACAAGCGAGGGGTGCCGGGATTGACGTCTGGGCGAAGGGCCTGTGACGTGCATGGCGGCGGCGCCGCCTGGGGAAACTGCATGCGGGTGGGCGAACGAGGCAAGGCGTGGTTGAGCGTGCGATTGAATCTTATCGTTTACTGCTAAGGCCCCGTGCGTCCGGCCGAGGCCGGCGTGCGGGATGACGTCTGACGGACTCTGACTGAGTGAGATCCAGATTATGAAGACCAACGGCAAGTGGTGGATGTGGGCGTGGGTGGTGATGTCGATGGCGACGCTGGGCGCGGCGCGGGGTGAGGCTTTGGCTGATCAGGCGACGGGGCCCGTGGCGGCGCAGCCGTCGGGCGAGTCGCCCACGACGCAGCCGACGGACGACGGGTCGGCGACGACGCAGCCCTCGGAGGGGGAAGAGCCGTTGGTGCGCGGTGACTTCAACCTCGACGGCGTGCTGAGCCAGGACGACGTGCCGTTGATGGTCGAGGCGCTGTCGAACGTTGCGCAGTACAGCCTGTTGGTCGGGCGCGAGATCACGGCCAAGCAGGTGCTGGAGCTGGGCGACTTCAACCAGGACGAGGTGTTCGACGCGAAGGACGTGGACCCGTTCTGGCAGGCGTTGGTGGAGGCTGAGCGCGAGACGCCGGGCGACGCGGGTGAGGACGCGGCGGCGTTGTCGGTCGAGAGTTCGCCGCAGAGCGGCGAGGTGTCGGCGCAGACGGGGTCGACGTCGGGCGGTGAGACGGGCTCGTCGGACGGGTCCGGGGCGTCGTCGGACGAGGCGCAGGCGGAGGGGGATCAGAGCGCCGAGCCAGTGGGCGAGGCGGAGACGGCGTCCAAGGGGACGAAGCTTGGGGGCTTCCGGACGGCGCAGGGCCAGCAGCCCGCCGTGCACCAGACGTCGACGGGCGGCGGCGGTGGCGGTTCAGGCGGCGGCAGCGGCGGGGGGATCGGCGGCGGCGGCAGCAGCGGTGGCGGCGGTGGCGGGTCGACGGGTGGGAGCACAGGCGGGTCGACGGACGGCGGGACGTCGACGGGCGGGACGACCGACGGCGGGACGTCGGGCGGTGACACCGGCGGCACTTCCGGGGGTGGGACGACGCCGGAGCCCGAGCCGGTGGCGGTGATGTCGGTGGTGCCGACGGGGACGATGAGCTTTGGGACGATCGAGGCGGGCCAGTCGCGCGAGCAGATGGTGACGGTGCTCAGCAGCGGCACGGCGAACCTGGTGGTGACGAACGTGACGGGGACGGGGTCGGGGTTCAGCGTGTCGGGTCAGCCCGGGTCGGCGACGGGGGGGACGGGGACGTGGGAGCTGGCGCCCGGCGAGAGTCGGTCGTTCGAGGTGGAGTTCGAGCCGGCGTCGGCGGGGTCGTACTCGGCGACGCTGTCGATCGTGTCGAGCGTCAAGACGCAGACGGTGCGATTGACGGGGACGGCGACGGCGGCGCCGCAGCCGGAGCTTTCGCTGTCGAGCAGTTCGCTGAGCTTCGGTCAGGTGTACCTGGGGGAGGCCGGCGGGAACAAGTCGCTGACGATCCGCAACACGGGCAACGCGCCGCTGTCGGTGACGGGGCTGACGGGTCTGCGGCAGGGCTTTACGTTGATGGGGACGACGATCTCGAGCGCTCAGCCGTTGGTGATCGCGGCGGGCGGGAGCCGGTCGGTGACGATCCATTTCGAGCCGGCGTTGGCCGGGGAGGTCTCGGTGTCGGCGACGGTGCTGAGCGACGGGGGGAGCAAGAGCGTGCAGCTTTCGGGCACGGGGGCGGTCAAGCCGATGCCGAAGCTGGACGTGACGCTGGCGGGCGGGGGTTCGTCGCTGAACTTCCAGGGGGTGACGCTCAACGAGCCGCTGTCGCTGGACGTGGTGGTCAAGAACGTCGGGACGGCGGACCTGAAGGTGAGCGAGGCGTCGGTGTCCGGGACGGGTTTCACGGCCAGCGTGGTCAACGGGTCGGGCAGCGGGGACGACTGGGTGATCAAGGCGGGTCAGTCGCGTTCGATGAAGGTGACGTTCAAGCCGACGCAGGAGCTGTCGTACACGGGCAAGCTGATGATCAAGAGCGATGATCCGGACCAGCCGAGCGTGCAGGTGAACCTGCTGGGCGAGGGGCAGGCATTGCAGACGCCGGAGATCTCGGTCGAGCAGGAGGGCCGGACGGGCGAGGTGTCGGTGCTGAGCCTGAGCCCGGTGGTGATCGGTCAGACGGCGACGGCGACGCTGCGGGTGCGCAACGTCGGCCAGGCGGACCTGTCGGTGACGGGCGTGACGGTGGAGGGGACGGGCTTCAGCGTCAGCGGGGCGACATCGGGGACGCTGGGGGCGGGCGAGTCGTCGTCGTTGACGGTGAGCTATCGGCCGACGCTGGCCGGGACGGTCGGCGGGTCGCTGCGCATCGCGAGCAACGCGTCGAACAACACGAGCTATCGGGTGACGCTGACGGGGACGGGGATGAGCCTGGACACGGGCGGGGACACGGGCGGGGACACGGGCGGTACGAGCGGGGGCACCACGGGTGGGACGACCGGCGGGGGTACGTCGGGCGGGGGTACGTCTGGTGGGACGACCGGTGGGGGGACATCTGGCGGGGGTACGTCGGGCGGGGGTACGTCTGGTGGGACGACCGGCGGTGACAGCGGCGGCGGGACGAGCGGCGGGTCGACGAACCCCAATGCGTTGACGATGGGGATGAATCTGGCGTCGGTGACGTACTACAACCTCGAGCTGGTGTTCGTGGACGTATTCAAATGGTCCAAGCGTTGGAACGCGGCGGTGATCAAGTACGGGGACGCGATCCAGCCGGACCTGGAGGTGGTCGACGGCTGGCCGCGGCTGAAGCCCAACCAGGCGGCGGAGACGCTGCTGTGTCGTGAGCTTGGGGGTCGCTACCCGGGGGGGACGTACCTGTGCACGTTCGAGGGTCGGGGCGAGCTGCGGTTCGGCTACGACGCGAAGTCGTTCAGGAAGATCAACTCGAACCGTTACGAGGTGGACGTGACGCCGGGCAACACGGGGATCCTGCTGCAGTTGATCGCCAGCGACTCGGCGGACCCGGTTCGGAACATCAAGGTGTGGATGCCTGGGATGGAGAACGCGGCGTCGCCGTTCTATCGGCCGTTCATCGAGGGTCTGGCGCCGTTCAAGATCCTGCGTTACCTGGACTGGCAGCAGGTCAACGGGAGCAAGCATGTGAACTGGTCGGACCGGACGCTTGCGAGCCAGCCCTCGCAGCAGGGGAACAACGGGGTGGCGTACGAGTACATCATCGAGCTGAGCAATGAGACGGGGAAGGACCCGTGGATCTGCATCCCGCACATGGCCAGCGACGATTACGTTCGTCAGATGGCGACGTTGTTCCGTGACACGCTGGACCCGGGGCTGACGATCTATCTAGAGTATTCGAACGAGGTGTGGAACGCGATCTTCCCTCAGTATCACTACATCCAGGACATGCCGAACTCGGGGAAGGAGGACCAGGCGCGTCTGATGCGTCGGCTGTTCGGGATCTGGATGGAGGTGTTCGCGGGTCAGGAGCACCGGGTGGTGCGGGTGGTGGCGGGGCAGCACTACAACTCGTGGGTGTGCGAGGAGCTGCTCAAGCGGATGAACGGGGAGTTCGACGCGATCTCGTGCGGGGCGTACTTCAACCCGATGAACCAGGTGACGTCGAGTTACACGGAGTCGACGCCGGTGTCGCAGGTGCTCGACGACTGCGAGACGGAGATGTTCGGTCGGGGGATGGAGAACCTGCTCAAGCACAAGAAGCTGGTGGACGACTACAGCGCGGCGCTGGGTCGGAAGATTCTGTTCCTGGTTTACGAGGGGGGTCAGCACCTGACGACGAGCGGGTGGCAGAGGCCGTACAGCCAGGCGTACTACGATGCGCAGGTGGACCCGCGTATGTACACGATCTACATGAGGCTGCTCAAGGCGTTCAAGGACATGAACGGGGACGCGTTCCTGGCGTTCGACTACGTCAACAAGCGGACGACGAACTGGGGCTCGTGGGGCCACCTCGAGTACGTGGGCCAGCCGATCAGCGAGGCGCCGAAGTATCGGGCGCTGGTGGATGCGGCGGAAGGGAACTGGCAGTAAGGGACGCATGATGGCGGGCGTGGTCAGGCCGCACGGTTCCCACGGGGGCCGTGCGGCCTGTTGTTTGGCGGTGAGGGGGGGAGTTGTGGAGTGCGGCGACGTGGCGTGGCGGGCGAGGCGGCGGGGTCGGCGTCGGTGTGCGAGCCGGTCGTTGGGGCGGGTGGATGGCGGGGCAAATCGGGGGAGGAGACGTCGGGGCAAGGTGTTCGGTGGGATGGGCCGATATCATGGTAAGCGGTTCGCGAGCCTGGCGTCGTGTCGGCGGGCCGGCGCGAGGCCGGCGCGGGACGCGCGGGGCGAGCCGAGCATGAGGTTGTGGTGAGTCAATCACGAACAGAAGCGTCGGAGGATCGTGGCACGGCGGGGGTGGCGTCGTGGAGGCCGGCGATGGGGGGTGGCGCGTCGTCGCTGCGGGCGATGGCGTTGCGGGGGTCGGTGTGGACGATGACGGGTTTCGGTCTGGGCCAGGTGATCCGGCTCGGGGGGAGCATGGTCACGACGCGTCTGCTGTACCCCGAGGCGTTCGGGCTGATGGCGTTGGTGGGTCTGCTGATGCAGGGCCTGATCATGTTCTCGGACGTGGGGGTGGGGTCGTGCCTGGTGCGGAGCGACCGGGGTGACGACCCGCGGTTCCTGAACACGGCGTGGACGATGCAGGTGATGCGTGGGCTGGTGCTGTGGGCGGCGTCTTTGGCGATGACGTGGCCGATGGCGTGGTTCTATGAGGAGCCGGCGTTGTTGGTGCTGCTGCCGATCGCGAGCCTGACGGCGGTGATCTCGGGATTCGAGCCGACGAAGATCCACGGTTGCCGGCGTCACCTGCGGCTGGGGAAGCTGACGGCAGTGGACCTGGGGACGCAGGTGATCAGCGTGGGTGTGATGATCGGGTGGGCGTGGTATTACCCGACGGTGTGGGCATTGGTGGGCGGCACGCTGATCGCCGGCGTGGTTCGGGTGGTGATGGGGATGTTGGTTCTCGACGGGGCGTGGAACTGGTTCGGCTGGGACGTGGAGGCGGTGGCGGAGCTTCTGAGCTTCGGGAAGTGGATCTTCTTGAGCAGCGCGGCATTTTTCGTCGGGACGCAGATGGACCGGTTGCTGCTGGGCAAGTGGGTGGGTCCCGGGATGCTGGGGGTTTACAGCCTGGCGGTGATGATGTCGGCGTTGTTCGTGGACCTGAACCGTCGGTTGGCGAGGAACGTGGTTTACTCGGCGGTGTCGCGGATATTTCGTCAGCAGCCGCACCGTCTTGGGGAGGTTTACGCGAGGTCGTCGTGGGTGATGGGGCTGATGTTCCTTCCGGCATTGGGGGTGATGATGACGTCCGGGGCGTGGGTGATCTGGGTGCTGTACGACGGTCGTTACGCGGAGGCGGGGTGGGTGTTCGAGCTGTTGTGCCTTGGTGCGGCGATGCGTTGCATGCTCGAGCCGATGGAGCAGTGCCTGGTGGCGGTGGGCGTTCCGCGTTACTCGCTGGGCCAGAACCTTCTGCGTCTGGGGTGGGTGGGGGTGGGCGTGCCGGTGGGTTGGATGGTGGGGGGGACGATGGGGGTGGTGTGGGCGGTGGCGACGTGCGAGTTTCCGACGATGGTGCTGTTCTACGGAGGGATGGCACGACGGGGGATGCTCAGGGGTTGGCATGAGGCGAGGAGCTGGTCGCTGGTGCTGGCCGGGGCGTCGGCGGGGTGCGGGGTGCATTGGGTGGTGAGCGGGGTGGCGCGATGAGGGTGGCGCGGACGGGACGATGGCGTGTGGCGATGGTGAGCCCGGGTTGGCCGGTGGAGCATTTCTTCAACGGGATCGTGTCGTACACGGCGCGGATGAAGCGGGCGATGGAGGGCTTGGGGGCGAGGGTGACGGTGCTGTCGGACCCGGTGATCGGGGGATTCGGGGGGGACATCGTGCGGTTCGACGGGGAGCGGATTTACGGTCGTTGGCCGGAGCGGTTGGGGCACAAGGTTCTCCGGCGTTTGGACGTGGATCTGGCGGTGGCGCGATCGCAGGGCCGTGCGATGGGGGAGGCATTGCGGCGGCTCAGTGGGGAGTGTGGTCTGGACGTGGTGCAGATCCCGGACGCGCATGGGTGGTCGCATTATGTGAGTCCAGCAAGCCCGGTGCCCGTGGTGGTGCGTCTGCACGGCCCGTGGTTCTTCAACGAGGTGATGGAGGAGGGGGTGCGGCCGGATCGTAGGTATCGGAATCGTGTGGCGAGGGAGCGGATGGGGATCGCCGAGGCGGCGGGGATCAGCTCTCCGAGCCTGGCGGTGCTGGAGGCGACGCGGGAGTATTACGGTCTGGAACTGGCTGGGGCGCGGGTGATCGCGACGCCGATCGATCCGTTGGGGGAGGGGGATTTGTGGAGGGGGTCGGGGGACGGTCCTCGGCGGGTGGTGTTCGTGGGTCGTTTTGACCGGCACAAGGGGGGGGATCTGGTGATCGAGGCGTTCGCGCGTGTGGCGGAGCGACGGGAGGACGTGCGGCTGTTGTTTGTGGGTCCGGACCGTGGCGTGGAGACGGCGAGATGGGGTTGGTTGGGGATCAGGGAGTTCATGGAGCGTGCGGTGCCCGACGGCAGGATACGTGAGCGGATCGAGTGGCTGGGCAGGCGTAAGCCGGGGGAGATCCGGGAGCTGCGAGCGGGATCGTCGGTGGTGGTGGTGGCATCGCGGTGGGAGAATTTCGCGAACACGCTGCTGGAGTCGGTGATCGCGGGATGCCCGACGGTGGCGAGCCGTACTGGGGGGCTTTCGGAGATCGTGGAGCACGAGCGGAACGGGTTGTTGTGCGAGTCGGGCAGCGTGGAGTCGTTGGCGGACGAGATGGGCAGGCTGTTGGACGACGTTGGGTTGGCCAGGGAGCTTGGGAGCCGAGCGTTGGCCGATGCGTTGGATCGCTACTCGCCCGAGAGGGCGGCGCGTGAGCATCTGGCGTTCTACGAGGCGGTGGCGCGATGATCCTGGTGCAGATCGCGTTGTTTGGCTGGGTTCCGGCGTTGGCGGTGATGTTTCTGATGTTTCCGCCGAGGCAGGCGGTGGTGGTGTCGCTGGTGTCGGGTTGGCTGCTCTTGCCGCTGGCGGGTTTCCCGCTGCCGGGGCTGCCGGACTACACGAAGGTGTCGGCGACTTGCGCGGGGGTGTTCCTGGCGGCGCTGGTGTTCGACGGGGGGAAGCTGCTGTCGGTGCGGTGGAGTTGGTGGGACGTTCCGATGGCGATCTGGGTGGTGTGCCCGATGTTCTCGGCGGTGTCGAATCGGCCGGAGCTGTCGCTGTACGACGGGATCTCGCTGACGATGGAGTACATCATCCAGTGGGGGATGCCCTACTGGCTGGGGAGGGGGTACTTCGGGGACTGGCAGGGGATCCGTGATCTGGCGGTGGGGATCTTCGCCGGGGCGTTGGGGTACGTTCCACTGTGCGCGTACGAGCTGAAGATGAGCCCGATGCTGAACTATCACGTGTACGGATTTATGCAGTCGGGATGGACGGGTCTGCGGGGCGAGGGTTGGCGTCCGGTGGTGTTCATGCAGAACGGGTTGTCGTTGGCGATGTGGATGTGCATGGGGGCGATGCTTGGTTGGTGGCTGTGGAAGACGGGCGCGGTGAGGAAGGTGTGGGGGATGAGCATGGGGTGGTGCGTGGCGTGCGTGGGCGCGGTGGCGCTGCTGAGTCGGGGTTTGGGCGCGATCGCGCTGATGGTGCTGGGGGCGGGGAGCCTGTGGGTGCTGGGGCGGACGCGGGGTCGGTGGGTGATGTGGGTGCTGATCGCGATCGCGCCGCTGTACATGGTGTTGCGTACGACGGGGGTGTGGCACGGGGAGCCGATCGGGTCGCTGGCGGGGATGGTCAGCGAGGGGAGGCAGCAGTCGTTCGAGTTCCGGCTGGAGAACGAGGACAAGCTGGTGGCCAAGGCGTTGCAGCGGACGTGGTTCGGGTGGGGGGGATGGGGCAGGAACCGGGTGTACGACGAGGACGGGAACGACATCTCGGTGACGGACGGTCTGTGGGTGATCAACCTGGGGCTGGGGGGCGTAGTGGGTTTGGGCGCGTGGACGTGTGGGATGCTGCTGCCGGTGGTGCTGTTCGTGCGGAGATGGGGTAAGTTGAGCTGGTCGCACCCGACGTTGGCGGGCGGGGCAGGGATCGCGATGCTGTTGAGCATGACGATGCTTGACGGGCTGATGAACACGAACATGAACCCGTTGTCGGCGGTGGCGGCGGGGGGGATGATGAGCCTGGCGAGGGCGAAGGTTGAGCGGGAAGTGCAGGCGTCGGGATCGCCGGGCGCGACGTCGCAATCAGGAGTGCGGTCTTGGGCATGAGGGTTCTGTACATGGCGGGTCCGGGTGACGTGATCGGGACGTACCGGCACTGGAAGGCAGGCCGGGACGACCCGGGCCAGGTGGCGATGACGTACTCGGGTCAGTTCTATGATGTGATGCGGGAGATGGGGTTCGAGGCGTACGTGGTGGGGAACCATCCTCGGGCCGAGGTGGTTCGGGAGGCGGGGATCACGATCGAGCATCGTCCGCTGCCGTGGATGAGTCGGGTGCGTGGGGGTTATCACGCGGGTTGGGCGCATTACGCGCGGGGGCTGGCGCGGACGGCGAGGTCGTGGGGCGCGGACGTGGTGGTGCCGATGATGGGGACGCACCTGTTCCCGCTGGCGGGTCTGGCGAGGGGGGGGGTGAGGCTCATCCCGTCGATCCACTGCGTGCTTTGGCCGAAGTTCATCGGTCGCCGGAGGCTGTGGCGTGTGGTTCATCGTCTGGACGGGAATGCGCTGCGGGAGAGCTGCGCGGCGATCATGAGCGTGTCGGAGGACATCGACGAGCAGGTTCGTGAGCTGACGGGGGGCGTGCACGCGCCGCTGCGGAGGTTTCTGCCGATGTACCGTGCGGGGGCGTTTGATGATATTGCAAAGGTGGACTGGACGGCGCGGCCGTTCCGGGTGGTGTACGCGGGTCGGATCGAGCGGGACAAGGGGGTGTTTGATTTGCTGACGATCGCGCGGGAGCTGCGGGGCAAAGGGGTGGTGTTCGAGTTGTGCGGGGAGGGTTCGTCGCTGGAGGCGTTGCGGGGGGCGTCGGCGGATCTGGGGGAGGCGTTCGTGTGCCACGGTCACCTGGACCGGGGGACGATGAAGCGGGTGTATGGGAGGAGCCACGTGGTGGTGGCGCCGACGGCGTTGGGGTCGGTCGAGGGGTTCAACAAGGTTGTGGTGGAGGCGGTGCTGTCGGGTCGGCCGGTGGTGACATCGACGCTGTGCCCGTCGATCGAGACGGTGCGCGGGGCGGCGGTGGAGGTCGGTCCCAGCGACGCGGCGGGGTATCGGCGGGCGATCGAGAGGCTCAGCGAGGACCGGGGATACTATGAGCGGTTGGCGGGGAGCACGGCGGGGTACGCACAGGCGTTCTACGACCCGCGGCGAGGGTGGGGGACGTTGTTGAGGGAGCTGCTGGGCAAGGTGGAGGACCAATCATGATTGGGCGACTGACGAATTACGCGCGGAAGTTACCGATCCTGGCGTTATGCCGGCGATGGCCGAAGCGGCGTGCCGGCCGGGGGGCGTTGCGCGAGGGCTATACGATCGTGCTGCCGGCGCCGGCGGACATGCCGTTCCTGGCCCGGATCGCGCTCGAGAGCATCCGGGGTTTGGATCTGAGTCGGTGTCGGGGGATTTACGTGGTTCCGGACCGGCATGAGCCCGAGACGCTCGAGACGTTTCGTGGGATGGTGCGGGAGCATGCGGGGCTCGGGGCGACGTTCGTGGAGCTGGGGTGGCGGGAGAAGCTGTGCACGAGGGCGCTTGGGCCGTATGCCATCTGCGACATTCACTGGATGGCCATCATTAACGGCACCGCGCACAGTGACAGCCGGTACGTGTTTCTGCATGACGCGGACGCTTTCTTCGCGGAAGCGGGAGGGATCGAGAGACAATACGACCAGGCGCTGCGGCGTGGGATGGACACGCTGGGGGTGACGGCGAGAATCGATCCGGAGTACGTCGAAAGAGGGATGAGGATTCCCGGGACGTGGGAGTTGATGTTTTCGACGGGCTGGGCGAGATCGATGAGCCCGCTGGAGTTGCGTGGCCGGAGCGTGCGGATGGCGGACGGCAGGCGTGTGTTTGACACGATGCTCTGCCCGCAATACCGGCAATGGGGTGGGGGGAAGATCGGGGTGATGGAAGAGCCGCCGGGATTCGTGCATTTCAACGGGACGATCGTGACGTACCGGGCGTATGAGCGGGCTGGGGGCCGGCCGGTGTGCGACGAGATGTTTCGGGTGTTGCTGTTGTCGGTGTTGGAGGAGGTGTTTTCGCCGGCGAGCGAAGCGCGGCGGGTGCCGGGTGTGGAGGCGCTGGCCAGGGGTCTGACGGACGAGGGGCAGGCGGTGCATTACACCGGTGAGCGGGCGGGTCAGGAGTACCCGGAATTTCGGCGGACGATCGAGAAGATGCTGGCGTGCCCGGTGTTCACGCCGGAGCGTGCGGGACGGGTGCGTGAGATGCTTGAGCCGTTCGATCGGCATTTTCGGCCTGGGGAGCGGACGGGGGCGTATGAGGTAAGGTATCGGTCGGATGGTCTGGGCGCGGGATGAGCGATCCTCGGCGGGGGATCTGACAAGGACAGGAGCGCATGAGGCGACGGGTCTACATCCTGCTGAGCGGTCGGTCGCTGGTGTACTCGCGTGCGTGCATGGGGAGCCTCTTGGCGCGGAGCGTTGAGCCGTTGGATCTTTGGTTGCTGACGGATGGAGCGGAGGACAAGAGGCAGTTGGAGGAGGCGGTGGGGGGGATGACGCTGAGCAAAGAGCATCGGGTGACGGTGATGGTGGAGGAGCAGTTGCGCGAGCGGGCGCGGGAGGTTTTCCGGGGGAGGGTGGGGCTCGAGAGGTTGCGCGGGGGGCATCCATGCTGGCGGAAGCTGACGGACCCGTTTTTGCTGGCGAGGGATGGGGAGGAAGTGATCATCCTGGACCCGGACGTTTATTTTCCCAACCGGTTCAGTTTTGAGGCGACACCTCCTCGCGGGGGCGGGGTGCTGTTGATGTGGCAGAGGCCGAATTGCCTCTTGCCGGTGGGTGCGGTGGAGGCGGCGTTCGGGGCGGGGGTGAGGCTGGCGGATCATGTGGACATCGGGGTGGCGCAGATGACCGGGCCGATGGAGTGGGAGTGGGTGGATTGGTTCATGAAGCAGTTGGGGGACGCGGCGGACCCGACGTGGATGCACGTGGAGGCGATCGTGTGGGCGGCGCTGATGATGAAGTTCGGGGGCGCGCACCTGAATCCGGGGCACTGGCACTGCTACGCGCACACGCAGGTGAAGCGTGTGCGGATGAAGATGGGGTGGGGCGGGGCGCGGATGCTCGAGCGTGAGCCATTGGGGATGGTCAAGGCGTTTCATGCGGGTGGGCCGGCGAAATACTGGCTGGCCGAGTCACCGCCGGCGCGGGAGGGAGTAATTGAGGGGTCGCTGCCGATGATTCCCGTGGAGGCGTGGACGGTGGGGCAGCATCGGCGGAAGGTGGCGGCGCGGGAGGTGCTCAAGACGTTGGGGTATTACCGGTTGATGGGGAAGAAGGGGTGAGGGCACCAGGAGACGCGACCCGCGGGAGCGGGTGGTCTTTGGGGGGGCGTCGGAGGATTGTGGTGAGCGAAGGGAATCGGGTGCTGATCGTGGCGGAGGACGCCTCGGAGCAATTCGGGGGGGAGGCGGTGCTGCCGCTGCATTATTTTCGGGTGCTGCGGGGGCGAGGGGTCGAGGCGTGGCTGGTCGTGCACGAACGGACGCGTGGGGAGCTGGACGTGCGGTTCGCGGCGGAGAAGGGGCGGATCTTCTATGTGCCGGACACTTGGGTGCACAAGCGGCTTTGGAGCGTGGGGAGGCGGCTGCCGCATCGGCTGGCGCTGCTGGTGGCGGGGGCGCCGATGCACTGGCTGACGCAGTGGATGCAGAGGCGGCTGGTCAAGAGGCTGGTGCGGGCGTTGCGGGTCGATGTGGTGCATGAGCCGGCGCCGGTCTCGCCGAGGCAGCCCTCGATGATGTTCGGGTTAGGTGTGCCGGTGGTGATCGGGCCGATGAACGGGGGGATGGATTATCCGCCGGCGTTTAGGGGCAAGACGGGCGCGGTCGAACGCGCGGTGGTGGGGCTGGGTCGGGCGATGTCGGGGGTGCTCAATGTGCTCGTGCCGGGGAAGAGGCAGGCTGCGGTGCTGGTGGTGGCGAATCAGAGGACGCGCAAGGCGCTGTCTCCCGCCCTCGGAAGTAGGGCGAGGGTTGTTGAGTTGGTGGAGAATGGGGTGGATCTGACGCGATGGAGACCCCCGCCCCCGGAAGTTGCGGGATCGGCTGCGGGGGAGGAAGGGGGGGTGCGGTTTGTGTTCCTGGGTCGGCTGGTGGACTGGAAGGCGGTGGACATCCTGCTGCGGGCATTGGCCGTGGCGAGGCGGAACGCGGCGGTGGAGCTGGAAGTAATCGGGGATGGGCCGGAGCGGGGGCGGCTCGAAGCGTTGGCGAGGGAGCTGGGAGTCGAGAAATACGTGAGGTTTATGGGGTTTTTGCCACAGGCGGAGGCGGCGGAGCGGTTAGCCAAGGCGCAGGGGCTGATGCTGTCGAGCCTGTATGAGTGCGGGGGGGCGGTGGTGCTCGAGGCGATGGCGTGCGGGCTGCCGGTTGCGGCGACGGCGTGGGGTGGGCCGATGGATTATCTGGACCTGTCATGCGGGATCCTGGTTCAGCCGAATT